>DATJFC010000399.1:0-2157 GCA_035495995.1 Holophagaceae bacterium | reverse complement strand
GTCGCCCTGCCGGAAGGACCAGAGCAGATCCGTCTGGCACATGGTGCAGAGGGGCAGGGAGCCGTCCTTGGCCGGGTCGAGGCCCAGGTCCAGCGCCTGCGCGCGCAGGAAGCCGTGCAGGTCGAGGTGGGATTTCCCTTTCGGCCCTTCGTGGCGCAAGCCCGCGTGCCAGGCGGGATCGGCCTTGGCCGCCGCGATGACTTCTTCCCCGACCTCGAAATGGCAGGCCTGGATGGCGGGACCGAAGGCGAAGCTGAGTTCCGCGGGATCGCCGTCGAGAGCGCGGAAGACTTCTACGCCGCGGCGCAGGATGCCCGTGGTCGCGCCCTTCCAGCCCGCGTGCAGCGCGGACACCCAGGGGCGGCCGTCTCCGAGCGGTCCCGCCAGCAGGATGGGCACGCAGTCCGCCACGCGCACACCGATGCGGACGCTCCGCTCCGCAGTCCAGATGCCGTCTCCCTCCTGCACCGACCCGGTGGCTTCCACCACGCCGCAGCCGTGGACCTGGCTGAGCTGAGGCCGGGGCAGCGAGTCCGGCGCGTCGAGTTTCGTGGAGAAACCCCAGCGGAGGGGGAAGGGCGGTCGGGTCTGGGGCACGAGCATGGGACCAGTGTCCCATGCGGGTTCAGGCCGGAAGGGCCTTCAGGAACGCGAGCAGGCCCTGGAAGTAGACCGCCTGGTCGTCCCACATGTCCATGTGGCTGCCGTCCGGGCAGAGATGGAAATGGCCGTGGGGCATCAGCTTCGCCATGCGCCGCAGCTGCTCCGCGTCCATTTCGTCGTGGCCGGCGCCGATGACGAGGGTGGGCACCGTGATCTTCGGCAGGTCCTCCCAGCGCTCCCAGTTCTTGAACCGCCCCGTGATCACGAATTCGTTGGGACCCTGCAGGGCGTTGTAGGGCTTGTCGGCGAAATGCTTGAAGGTGCGTTGGACCGCGTCCGGCCAGGGGTCGAGGCGGCAGAGGTGGCGCGTGTAGACGACCCCCATCATGGCGCTCAGGTACTCGGGATTCTGGTAGTCGCCCTTGGCCTCGTACTTGTCGAGGACCGCGATGGTCTCCGGCGGCAGCTGGCTCCGCAGCGCGGCGGCATGGTCCATGTATTCCTTGATGCCGGCGGTCATGTTGGAGATGACGAGCGCCTTCAAGTGCTGCTGGTACTTGAGCGCGTATTCGATGCCGAGCATGCCGCCCCAGCTGTGGCCCAGCAGGATGAAGTGATCGAGGCCGAGCCCTTTGCGGACCGTCTCCACCTCCTCCAGGAAGCGCGGAAGGGTCCAGAGGCTGTCGTCGTCCGGCTGGTCGGAGTAGAAGGAGCCCAGCTGGTCGTAGTAGTAGAACTCGTAGCCCGCCTGAGGCAGGAAATCCTCGAAGCACTCGAAGTACTCGTGGGTGCCGCCGGGCCCGCCGTGCAGCAGCAGGATCTTCTGCTTCGCCGGGCCGCGGCAGGGGCCGACCCGCTTGGTCCAGACCTTGTATTTGCCGCCCTCCACGGGGATGAGGCGCACGCCCGCGGCCTTCAATTCCGCGGCGGTGAGGCTGCCCGCGCCCGCGGCGGAGAGCAGAGCCGCGGTGCTGGCGAGGAGGAAGTCGCGACGGTCGGTCATGGGGCACCCGAATGGATGGCCCCAAGCCTACTCTCGTCCCAGGGGTCAGGCGTCGACGGCTTCCAGATCGCCTCGCCCGATGGCGGCTTTGAAGGCCTTCCAGTCGGCCTCCGCCTGGCCGGCGTAGGTTTTCGCGAAGGCCGCGAGGGCCAGATCCAGCTTGTCTCCGCGCCCCGCGTAGCCGGCCAGCCTGGCGGGATCGCCAGTGCGGGCCTGGGCCTTCGCCAGCACCATGCCGCACAGCGCCCCGTATTCGGTGAGTCCGGGTCCCGCGAGCATCGCGGGCTCGATGGAGGCCTTGTGGTCGGACCACTGGCGCATGAGGCAGGGCTGGCCCCGGAGGGTCGTCCACCCGAGAAAGGGATCGGCCCAGGTCTGGAGCCGCTGGGTGGCCTCCGCCACTTCGCGCCCGCGGTGTTCCGCGGCGCCGGGGCGCCAGCAGGAGGGGCGCGCGCCTTTGATCTCCAGGAAGAGCGGGTCGGACGCCGACGCGCCGCGGCAGAGCAGCACCCAGTTGAGGACGCCGATGCTGCCGCAGCCCATCACGCGCT
>DATJFC010000398.1:0-6450 GCA_035495995.1 Holophagaceae bacterium | reverse complement strand
CCATGTGCCGCCCGCGGTGGCGGCCTACCTCGGTGAGCTGCGCGTGGCGCTGCGGGAGCGCCGGAAGGTGCGCGTGCGCTACGCCAAGGGGAGCGGCGAGCCTTCATTGCGCGTGCTGCGGCCGCTCGGGCTCGCCTTCTGGGGCAGCGGCTGGTCCCTGGCCGCCTGGTGCGAGCTGCGGAACGATTTCCGCACCTTCCGCCCGGACCGCATCCAGGGCCTCGAAGTGCTGGACGAGACCTTCGAACCCCTGGCCGGGCAGGGCCTCGACGACTACTTGCGCAAGCAGTCCGAAGCCAACTGACACACCGTTGTCAGCAGCACCCCCGAAACTGGTCTTCCAACCCAAGGAGGCGCCATGTACCGCCGCATCGAAGACTTCCGCAACCACTGGCAGGAGGAGGTCGTCGACACCCTCAAGGTGATCGACGCGATCCCCGACGCCAAGCTCGGCCAGGCTGTGAGCCCTGAGCACCGCGATCTGCGCCGCCTCGCCGCGCACCTCGCCACCGCCATCGTGGGCCTGCCCGCGGACATGGGGCTCAAGGTGGAAGGCCCCCAGGAGTCCGACGCGCCCGCCGCGTCGGTGAAGGGCCTGCGCGAGGCCTATGCGAAGGCGGCCCAGTCCCTGCTCGACGCCCTAGGCGCCTGGACCGACGCGGACCTGGAGAAGGAGGACACGATGTTCGGCCACCTCCTGTGGAAGCGGGGCTACTCGCTCCAGGCCCTCGAGATGCACCAGGCCCACCACCGCGGCCAGATGACCGTGCTCCTGCGCCAGGCCGGCCTGCCCGTGCCCGAGTTCTACGGCCCGACGAAGGAAGGCTGGGCCGCGATGGGCATGCTGGCCCCGGCGGTGTGACGCCAGGGCCTTATTGGCTGTGATGAACGCTGATGAAGGCATCAGCGTTCATCGCAGTTCCATTTGGTTTTCACGGTGAACCTTCTCACGCCCGTCCGAGCCGCCCCTTCATCTTCGCCATCACCTGTTTCGCGTGGGTGTTCCCGAGGGCCAGCATGAAGCCGAAGTAGGCGAGGCCGCAGAGGGCGATGAGCGGGAACAGCTTGAAGGCGAGGAGCCTGCGGCTGAGCAGGGGGCCGTCCAGCGCCAGCAACCGCAGGCCCAGCCAGGCCAGCGCGCCCATGATCACCGCGCCTAGGAGGCTCTGCCCCCAGCCCCTTCCGATCTCCGCCGTCGGCAGCTTCCCCAGCCGCTTCCGGAGCATCAGCGTCAGCAGCGCGAGGCCCAGGATGGCGCTGAGGCCGTTGGCCAGGGCGAGGCCGCTGGTGCCCATGGGCTTCAGCAACGCGACGGAGAGGATGATGTTGGCCACCAGCGAGGCGAGGGCCACGGCGACGGGGCCGCGGTAGTCCTTCAACGCGTAGAGCGCCTGGGTTCCGATGCGGCTGGAGGCGACGAAGAGCAGGCCCACCATCTGGAACACCATCGTCGTGGCGGTCCACACGGCGGCGTCGGATCCGTAGCGGCCCGTCTGGAAGAGGAGGCGGGAAACCGGCAAAGCGAGCACCGCGAGCCCCACGCAGGCGGGGATGCAGAGCAGGGCGGAGGCCCGGAGGCTTTCCGAGAGGCTGCCGCGCATGGCGTCGAAGTCCCCCGCCTCGGCCTGCTGGGCCATGTGGGGCAGGCTCGCGGTGACGAGGCTCATGGCGAAGACGCCCAGCACCATCTCGCCCATCATGCCGCTGTTGAAGAGGACGATCTGGGCGCCCACCTGCAGGCTGGAGGCCAGCATGGTGGAGATGAGCGCGTTGATGGGGTAGATGCCCGCCGCCACGAGGCCGGGCCCCATGCGCCGCAGCGCGCGCTTCACGCCGGGGTCGCCGAAGTGCAGGCCGGGCTTGAAGCTGAACCCGAGCTTCGCCGCCGCGGGCCAGAGGATGGCCAGCTGCACGACGCCCCCCGCCAGCACGGCCAGCGCGCAGCAGAAGGCCGCCGTCGCGTCGTCGCCATGCCCCGCGCGGTGGAAGAGCCAGATCGCGGCGCCGCCGAAAGCGATGAAGGTGGCGTTCCAGAAGATGGAGACGCTGGCCGCCAGGCCGAAGCGGTGGCGCAGGTTGAGCATTCCCGCGAAGCCCGCCGTGAGGCTCACGAGCACGAGGTAGGGGAACATGAGCCGCCCCAGCCGCACCGTCAGCGCCATCTGCGGCGGCGGCGGGATCGCGCCCGTGAGCACCTTGCCGAGCATGTCGAAGGAGGCGCCGAAGCCGCTGCCCGGCGGCGTCAGCCGGCCCACCACCAGCAGGCCCGCGATGACGCCCATGAGCAGGATGGCCAGGGCGACGAGGATCGTGAGCAGGACCGTGAGCGTGCCGAGGAACTTGGCGGCGGTGGCCTGCATGGCCGCTTCGCCTTCCTTGGCCTCGACCTCGGCCAGCGTCGGCAGGAAGGCCGCCGTCATGGTGCCTTCGGCCGTGAAGCGCCGGAGCAGGTTGGGCAGCCGGAACGCCACGGTGTAGGCGTCCGCCGCCGCGCCCGCGCCCAGCACATGGGAGAGGAAGAAGGTCTGCGCCAGCCCGGACACCTTGCTGAGGAGCGTCATCAGGCCCACGACTCCCGCCGAACGCAACAGGCTTCTCGGTTTCCCCATCGGTCGAGCATAACGGCTCGGACTGCTAGATTCATGGAGGAGCCCCCATGAAAGCCTGCTCGTTCCTTCCCGCCTGCACGCACATGATCCATGACCTCGGCCTGGACGACCGCCTGGCCGGGGTCACCTTCGAATGCCCTTCGGACAAGCCCGCCGTCATCCGGTCGGTGCTGGAAGGCCACACCTACGACAGCGCGGAGATCGACCGGGTCGTGTCGGAGGCCGCGCGGGAGGGGCGCTCCCTCTACTTCGTGGACCGGGACCTGCTGGAGCGGCTGGCGCCGGACCTCGTCTTCACGCAGCATGTCTGCGATGTGTGCCAGATCGGAACCTCCGAGGTGGAGCGGGCGATCTTCGGGCTCCCGAAAGTCCCGAGGGTGGTGCCGCTCGTGCCGCGGCGCTTCGACGATGTGGTGGAGAACGCCCTCACCATCGCGCGGGAGCTGGGCGACGAGCCCGCCGGCGATCGGTTCGTGGCGGCCTGCCAGGCCCGCGTCGGCGCCGTGGTGGACCGGCTCCGCGCCCACCGCCTGCCCATGCGCCGGGCCCTGGTGCTGGAGTGGATGGACCCGCTCTACAACTGCGGACACTGGATCCCCGACCAGATCGCGCTGGCGGGCGGCTGCGACGCGCTCTCCAATCCGGCGGGCTACTCGGTGCCGCTGGAGTGGGAACGGCTGCGCCGCTACGACCCGGAGGTCCTCGTGGCCGCGCCCTGCGGCTTCCACGTGGCCCGCGCCGAGCGGGAGCTGGACCGGCTCACGCGGCTCGAAGGCTGGGAGGACCTCCAGTCCGTGCGCTCGGGCCGCGCCTTCCTCGCCGATGCCGACCTCTTCACGCAGCCCAGCCTGGGCGGGCTCGTGGACGGCGTGGAGCTGCTGGCGGCGCTCTTCCATCCGGGCCACTTCGAAGTGCCGCCGCGCCTGAGGGAGAAGGTGCGGCCCGTGAGCGCCATCCCCGTCGCCGGATAGAAGCCGCCTCCGTTAACCTGGACCCCATGCGCCTCCCGCTCCTCTGCGCCGTCCTCGCGGCCGCGCCCCTCGCCGCCCAGGGCTTCAGCCTCACCGCCTCCAGCACCCGCGTGGAAGCCGGGCAGTCCGTGGAGCTGGACTGGTCCATCCCCGGACAGGGCCCGTTGCGCCTGGATCCCGGCGGCCTGCGCATGCCGCGCCAGGGAAGGCTCCTCGTGAAGCCGCTGGCGACGACGACCTACCAGCTCCAGGAAGAAGGCCAGCCGGGCCCGCCCGTCGCCCAGGTGCTCATCACCGTGGATCCGCCGCCCGTGCAGGTGCCCGAAGTCTGCAACTTCGAACCGAGCTCCAACGCCGTCCTGCCCGGCGAGCCCGTCGTCCTGCGCTGGCAGTGCAATGGCGCCTCCAAGGTGCGCCTGGAGCCCGGCGGGCTGGAGCTGGACGGCCAGAGCGAGGTGACGGTCACGCCGCTGGAGACCACGCGCTACACCTTGAGCGTCTACAACCAGCTCGGCGGCGCGAGCAAGAGCGTGGATGTGAGGGTGCTCGCGACGCCGGTGAAAGGCGCGCCCGCCGCCACCTGCAGCTTCGACGCGGATAAGAAGTTCTGCTATCCCGGCGACGCGGTCACGCTGCGTTGGGACTGCGCGGGCGAATCGAAGGTGCGCCTCTATCCGGGCGGCCTGGAGCTGGACGGCAAGGGCAGCGTGACGATCACGCCCGCCGCGACGACGGTCTACACCTTGAGCGTCAGCAACGCCGCCGGCGGGAGCAGCCGCAGCCTGGAGATCACCGTCGTGCCGCGGCCGGCGCCCGAAGCTCCGGCCGATCCTCTCGCGGCGCTCCGCGAGGCGCGGATGGACGAGGCGCTCCTGGCCGGGGCGGCGAAGCGCGCGCAGGCGGGAACGGGCGCGTGGACGCTCCGGCTCGTCGTGTCCGGGAGCAAGGACGGCCTCAAGGATCTGGCGCGGCGCGGCGGCGCGGCGGCGGCGGACATCATGGTCCTGCCCTTCGTGCGCCGCGACGGCTTCCGCTGGTGGCAGGCCTGCCTCGGAGCTTTTCCCAGCCGTGGCGCGGCGATGAAGGCCTTCGCCAAGCTGCCCGCGCCTTTGCGCAAGGCCTTCCCGCAGCCGCTCGCGCTGAAGTTGGACCATCTCCCGGGCGATCCGCCTAAATATTAAAGGTCTCATCCACCTTCGCGCTACGCGCGAAGGCCGCCGTTTCGCGGCGGGCCTTGGCTTCCGGACGCGATTCTCTGCGTCTCCGTGCCTCCGTGGTTCAAGCTTTTCTTCGTGAGCCTTCGTGAGCCTTCGTGCGCTTCGCGCCTTCGTGGTGAGGTCTTTATCCGCGCAGCAGCAGCCAGATGCCCACGGCGAGGTTGCCCGCGCCTGAAAGAGTGAAGAGCGTGCGCCGGAACCCCCGCAGGCCGCCGAGCTTGGCGGCGATCCAGCCGGAGGCCGCCGAGAGCGCGATGAACATGGCCGTGATGCCGAGGCCGAAGAGCGCGAGCGCGAAGCCGAAGGCCACCGTGCCGTGGATGCCGCCGTGCTGCATCAGCGTCGTGAAGCCGCGCACGCCGCCCAGTCCGAAGAAGGCGCCGAGCCAGGCGGCGGAGTGGTGGAAGCGGTGGCCGCCGGCTTCCTCGTGGGGATGCTCGTGAGTGAGCGCGCCATGCGCGTGCGGGTGCGTGTGCAGCGCGGCCTTGCGGAGGCCCGCGGCCGCCGCGAGGTTCCAGAGGCCGAGCAGCGCGACGAGGATCCAGGCGCCGCGGTCCATCCAGCCGAAGAAGCCGTCCCCGAACACCGCGTGGCCCGCCATGATGGCGGCCACCGCCAGCAGCGCCACCGCCAGCATGTGCGAGAGGCCGAAGGCGAGGCCGACCTTCCAGGCGGTCCTGCGCCCGCCTTCCAGGCTCACGCCCGTGACGACGGCCACATGGTCCGGTTCCATCGCGTGGAGGCATCCGAGGTAGAGCGGCAACAGCATTCCTCCAGTCTATCGGGCTTCGGGCGTCAGGCTTCGGGCCTCCATGCCGTCCTGTCCGCGCTGATCCTCGCGTTCCGCAAGGCATGGGGACCCGAAGCCTGATGCTGGGCAGACTGAAGCGATGCCATTAACAGAACTCATCCATGGCCTATGCTGTATTCAATCGAGAGGCGGGAGAAGCCATGCTGAACGACACTTCGCTGCTGGGCGTCTTCTACATCGTGGTGAACGAGAAGAGCTTCACCCGCGCCGCGGAGAAGCTCTTCCGCACCCAGCCCGCCGTGTCCCTCGCCATCCAGCGGCTGGAGGCGGAAGTCGGCGAGCCGCTCATCGACCGCTCGGGCCGCGAGCTGGCGCTGACGGAGGCCGGGCGCATGGTCTTCGAGGCCGCCCGCCAGCAGGAGAACCTCCGCCGCAGCCTCTCGAACCAGCTCGGCGAGCTGAAGAACAAGGCCGCCGGCCGCCTCGCCATCGGCGCCAACGAGAGCATGACGCTCTACCTGCTGCCCCACCTCTCGCGCTTCCGCCGCGCCTATCCGAAGGTGAAGCTCATCGTGCAGCGCAGCCGCTCCGGCGAGATCCCGGACCGGCTCGCGGCGGGCGACGTGGACTTCGGCGTCATCAGCTACAAGGTGGACGACGAGCGCTTCCGATCCCAGGTGCTCTACACCGACCACCTCGCCTTCGTCGTGTCGCCTTCGCACCGCCTCGCCAAGCGCGGGACCGTGCCCATCAAGGACCTGGGGCGGGAGGTCTTCATCGCCCACAATGTCGCATCGCCCTACCGCGACGCCGTCCTCAAGGCCTTCCAGCAGGCGAAGGTGCCGCTCAACATGGAGATCGAGATGCCCACGGTGGAGAGCATCCGCCGCATGGTGCAGGCG
>DATJFC010000397.1:0-12078 GCA_035495995.1 Holophagaceae bacterium | reverse complement strand
CGATCCCGCCGCGCTGACGGGCGATCCGCTGCTCTTCCGGCGCGATGGCGTCTTCGCCTACCACCTCGCCGTCGTCGTGGATGATGGCGCCCAGGGCATCACGGAGGTCGTGCGCGGCGCGGACCTCCGCAGTGTGACGGCGACGCAGATCCGCCTCCAAGAGGCCCTGGGTCTCCCGCGCCCCGCTTACGCGCACCTGGGCCTCGTCACCGCGCCGGACGGTTCGCGCCTGGGCAAGCGCGCGGGCGCGCTGGGGCTCGACGCGTTGCGCGCCCGCGGCGTCGGCATCGAGGAAGCGCTGGGCTGGCTCGGCTGGAGCCTCGGCTGCCTGGACCGCCCGGAGCCCTGCCGCGCGGAGGAACTGATCGGCGCCTTCGACTGGACCCGCGTGCCCGCGGGCGAAGTGCCCGTGGCCTGGGCTTAAGGGTCTCTGGTCCGCCAAAAGAATAAGGGCCCGCCGATGCGGGCCCTTATCTATGATCCATCAGCCGTTAAGCGAGGCCGTTGACCTTCAGCGCCATGCGGTCTTCTCGGTATGCCCTGTGGGCATACGCGAGACCTCTCCTTCAAGCAGAAAGCCCGGCATTTGCCGGGCTTTCTCGTGATGTGTGAGCGCTGTTAAGCCAGCCCATTCACCTTCAACGCCATCCTCGATTTCATGCGGTTGGCGGCGTTCTTGTGCATCACGCCCTTGCGCTCGGCCTGATCCACCACGCCCTGGGTGAGGGGGAGGAGCTTGGCGGCCTCGGCCTTGTTGCCCTCGGCGATCACGGTGAGGAAGCGCTTCACGGCGCTCTTCATCGTGGAACGGTTGCCACGGTTCCGCAGACGCGCTTCGGCGTCGCGGCGGGCCTTCTTGGCGGCGGACTTGTGATTGGCCATTCGTCTCTCCTGCGCCGGGCCAAAGGGTCCGGCAGGGCGAAAGACCATCCTATCGAAAAGCCCCCCAGGGTCAAGGGGAAAAGCGGGAAGGAAGAGGACTTCCGGGCCTTCCGCCGGGGGCCGCCTTGAGGCATCCTAGTCGGAGGCGACTGCCTCCAGGATGGCGAAATCATGGAGCGCGTGCGCGACGCATTTGAGCAGGCCTTGGCGGAAGTGTTGCCGGGCCAAGGGATCCAATTGGAGCGGCCCCGGGCCTGGGAGCACGGGGACCTGGCCTTCCCCTGCTTCAAGGCGGCCAAGGCCCTCGGCAAGAACCCGGCCCAGCTGGCCCAGGAACTGGCGCCCCAAGTGAAGGTGGGCGGCGCCGAATGCGTGGCGGCGGGACCCTACCTGAACCTGAAACTCAGCCCCGAGACCCGGGCCCGGGAGGTGATGGGCGCGATCCTCTCCGGCGAGCGCCCGTTCGGCGCCCTGCCGCCGAACGGCAAGAAGGTCATCGTCGAATACAGCTCGCCCAACATCGCCAAGCTCTTCACCATCGGCCACCTGCGCTCCACGATGATCGGCCACGCCCTCGTGCAGGCCCACCGCTTCCGCGGCTACGAGGTGCTGCGCCTCAACCATCTGGGCGACTGGGGCACGCAGTTCGGCACCCTGCTGGCGGCCTACAAGAAGTGGGCGGAGGGGCCGAACCCGGATCTGACGAAGGATTTCGAGTGGGCCGAAGAGGCGCCAGAGAAACGCCGCACGCCGCTCTTCCGGCTCTTCCAGCTCTATGTGCGCTTCCACGCCGAAGAGGAGAAGGAGCCCGCCCTCCGCGACGAGGCCCGCGGCTGGTTCCGCAAGCTGGAGCAGGGCGACGCCGAGGCTCGCCGCCTCTGGCAGTGGTTCCGCGACCTCTCCCTCAAGGAGTTCCAGCGCATCTACGACCGGCTCGGCGTGGGCTTCGATTCCCTGGACATGGGCGAAGCCTTCTACGAGGACAAGCTCGGCGCCGCCGTCCAGGCCCTGAAGGACAAGGGCCTGCTCATCGAGGGCGAGAAGGGCGCGCAGATTGTGGACCTCGAAGATGCGGGCATCAAGACGCCCTGCATGGTCCTGACGGGCGACGGTTCCAGCACCTACGCCACCCGCGACATCGCCGCCGCCCTCTACCGCCGCGACACCACCCACTACGACAAGAACCTCTATGTCATCGGCGGCGAGCAGATCCTGCACATGCAGCAGATCATCGCCATCATGGGCAAGCTGGATCCCTGGTTCCGGGGCCGCATGCAGCACACGCCCTTCGGCATGATCAAGCTGCCTGAAGGCAAGATGAGCACCCGCAAGGGCAATGTCATCTTCCTCGAGGACGTGCTGGACGAGGCCCGGGAGCGCGTCCTGGCCGTCATCGACGAGAAGAACCCGGACTTGGCGAACAAGGCGGAGATCGCCGAGATGCTGGGCATGGGCGCCGTCGTCTTCTACGACGCCATGAACGACCGCATCAAGCCCATCACCTTCACCTGGGAACGCGCCATCGCGCTGGATGGCGACACGGGCCCCTACGTGCAGTACGCCCACGCCCGCATCTGCTCCGTGCTACGCAAGGCCGGCGGCGGCTGGGCGGAGAAGGCGAAGGCCGGCGCCGTGGAACTGGATGCGACGGCGCTGCTCGCCTATCCCGGTGCGAGCCTGCCTTCCGCGTTGCCGGGGCTGGATGAGCCTTCCGCGCAGGCGCTGCTCTTCGAGCTCGCGGGCTTGCCGGACGCCGTGCAAGGCGTGGTGGACACCTGCATGGCCACGCCGCTGGCGCGGCAGCTGCTGGCCGTGGCCCGCGCCTTCAGCGGCTTCTACACGAACTGCCCCGTGCTCAAGGACGATGTGGCGCCGGAGGCGCGCGAAGCGCGCCTCACCCTCTGCCTCGCCACGGCGCGGGCCCTGCGCCAGGGACTCTACCTGCTCGGCATCGAAGCTCCGGAGGAGATGTGATCTCCTTGAACCACGGAGGCACGCAGGCGCGGAGCCAGGCTTCAAACGAGTGGGGTTGCGCGCCCGCAGCACAGCGTTGGTATCGCTACACGCGAGCCGTCACCTATGCGGGCGTCATCTTCATGCTTTTCCTTTCGGGCCAGGGGGAACTCCTCTGGGCATTCCTGATTCCGGCTGTCTTGCTGGGGGCCCTGGGTGAGCTCCCGGTCGTGCGGAGCAGATGGTCTTGGTCCCGTTTCTTCGGGCCTTCCGCGTGGTACTTGGCCGGCACTGGCTTTCTTTGGAATGTCTTTGCGTACCACCACCTCTCAATCGTGCTTTGGGCCGTGACTGCCGTGGTCTTTGTCGCGGCCTCCGCGCCAGTTTGGATCTTGACCACTTTGGAATGCCCCAACTGCAGCGAGCCTTTCTTTCGGCGGCAGCCGCCTAAGTGGGATTCGGTGGTTCGTTATCCGCTCACGACACATGCCTGTGCCACATGCGGAACTGAGATGGGTGCGCGGATGGGTCTGAGCATTGGGCAAGGGAGCAACCATGACTAAATTCATATTCGTCACCGGCGGCGTGCTTTCGAGCCTCGGCAAGGGCATCGCGGCGGCCTCCCTCGGCGCGCTGCTGGAGGCCCGCGGGCTGAAGGTCACGCTCATGAAGATGGATCCCTATCTCAATGTGGATCCCGGCACCATGTCGCCTTTCCAGCACGGCGAAGTGTATGTGACCGAGGACGGCGCGGAGACCGATCTCGACTTGGGCCACTACGAGCGGTTCACGAGCGTGCCGACGACGCAGAACCACACCATCACCACCGGCAAGATCTACAACATGGTCATCCAGAAAGAGCGCCGCGGCGACTACCTGGGCAAGACCGTTCAAGTGATCCCGCACATCACGGACGAGATCAAGTCGCACATCAAGAAGGTCGCCAAAGACATGGATGTCGTGCTCGTCGAGATCGGCGGCACGGTCGGCGACATCGAGAGCCAGCCCTTCCTGGAGGCGATCCGCCAGTTCAAGCTCGAGGTGGGCCAGGATGAGCGCGGGAAGGCCAACGCCCTCAACATGCACCTCACCTACGTGCCCTACATCAAGGCCGCGGGCGAGCTGAAGTCCAAGCCCACGCAGCACTCGGTGAAGGAGCTGCGGGCCCTGGGCCTGCATCCGGACGTGCTGCTCTGCCGCGCGGATGTGGAGATCCCCCAGGACCTGAAGGAGAAGATCGCGCTGTTCTGCTCCGTCACGAACGACGCCGTCTTCAGCGCCAAGGACGCCACTTCCATCTACGAGGTGCCGCTGAACCTCCACGCCGAAGGGCTGGACAGGAAGGTCTCCGCCCTGCTGGGTTTGCCGGAGAAGGCGCCTGACCTCACGCGCTGGACTGACCTCATCCACCGCATCCGCAACCCCAAGGGCAGCGTGCGCATCGCCGTGGTGGGCAAGTATGTGGAGTTCAAGGAGAGCTACAAGAGCCTCATCGAGGCGCTGCACCACGCGGGCTACGGCCTGGAGAAGCAGGTGGACCTCAAGTGGATCGAGGCCGAGCAGCTCGAGGGCGGCGACGCGGACGCCCACCTCAAGGACTGCCAGGGCGTGCTCGTGCCCGGCGGCTTCGGCGTGCGCGGCACCCGCGGCATGATCGAGGCGATCCGCTGGGCCCGCGAGAAACAGTCTCCCTTCTTCGGCATCTGCCTCGGCATGCAGATGGCGAGCGTGGAGTTCGCGCGGGATGTGGCGGGCCTCGACGGCTCCGACTCCACGGAGTTCGACGAGAACCCCAAGCACAAGGTCATCTTCAAGCTCCGCGAACTGGTGGACGTGGAGGAGCTGGGCGGCACCATGCGCTTGGGCGCGTACCCCTGCAAGCTGGCGCCCGGATCGAAAGCCGAGGCCGCCTATGGCGCTTCCGAGATCAGCGAGCGCCACCGCCACCGCTACGAGTTCAATCACGAGTTCAAGAAGCAGCTGGAAGCCAAGGGCCTCGCCTTCACGGGCATGAGCCCCGATGGCGTCTTCGTGGAGATCGTGGAGCTCCCGGCGCACCCTTACTTCCTGGCCTGCCAGTTCCACCCCGAGTTCAAGTCCAAGCCCCTCGCGCCCCACCCGCTCTTCACCGCCTTCGTGAAGGCCAGCGCCGCGAACGCCAAGTAGAGGAATCCGCCGATTCCGGCGACGCCCGTGATTTGAAACCCATCGCTGAAATCGCTGAAATCGCCGGATCGCTTTTGAGGTTCCCATGACTCCCGAGATCGACAAGCTCTGCATCGACACGGTCCGCGTCCTCGCCATGGACGCGGTGCAGAAGGCCAACAGCGGCCATCCGGGCACGCCCATGGCGCTGGCCCCCGCGGCCTACACGCTGTGGACGAAGTTCCTGAAGCACAACCCCAGCGACCCCGCCTGGCCGGACCGCGACCGTTTCGTGCTCAGCTGCGGGCACGCCTCCATGCTGCTGTATGCGCTGCTGCACCTCAGCGGCTACGACCTGCCGCTGGAGGAGCTCATCGCTTTCCGCCAGTGGGGCTCGAAGACGCCGGGCCATCCGGAAGTGGGGCACACCTCCGGCGTGGAGACGACGACCGGTCCGTTGGGCCAGGGCCTGGGCAACGCCTGCGGCATGGCCATCGCCGAGCGCTTCCTCGCGTCGAAGTTCAACCAGGATGGCCACGCAGTCGTCGACCACCGCACCTTCGCCTTCGCCTCCGACGGCGACCTGATGGAGGGTGTCGGCATGGAGGCCGTGGCCCTGGCCGGCCACCTGGGCCTGGAGAAGCTCGTCGTCCTTTGGGACAACAACAAGATCACCATCGAGGGCTCCACGGACCTGGCCTTCACCGAAGAGGTGGACCGCCGCTTCCAGGCCCACGGCTGGCGCGTGCTGAAGGTGGACGATGGCGAGGACCTCTGGGCGCTGCAGAAAGTCTACGAAGAGGCCCTGAAGCCCTGCGGCAAGCCCACGCTCATCGACTGCCGCACCGTCATTGGTTTCCCCAGCCCCGCCAAGCAGGGCACGGCCAAGGCCCATGGCGAGCCGCTCGGCGCCGACGAGATCAAGGTCGTGAAGGAGATCCTCGGCTGGGACCCCGAATCGCACTTCCACATTCCCGCTGAATCGCTGGAGGCCTGGCGCAAGTCCGTCGGCCGCGGCGAGGCGGCGCAGGCCGAGTGGCGCGGCCGTTTCGAGGCCTACCGCAAGGCCCATCCGGAGCTCGCGGCGCAGTTCGAGGCCTGGACGCGCGGTGAACTCCCCGAAGGCTGGGAAGCCGCGCTGCCCGCCTTCACGGCCGCGGACAAGATGGCCACGCGCGAAGCGAGCGGCAAGGCGCTCAACGCCCTCGCTCCGAAGATCGGCAACCTCCTCGGCGGCAGCGCCGATCTCGCCGGCAGCAACAACACGCACCTGAAGGGCGAAGGCGACTTCAGCGCATCAGAGAACGGCCGCAACTTCCACTTCGGCGTGCGCGAGCACGGCATGGGCGCGGTGCTGAACGGCATGAGCCTGCACGGCGGCCTGCGCCCCTTCGGCGCCACCTTCCTCCAGTTCGCCGACTACATGCGCGCCAGCATCCGCCTGGCTTCGCTCATGAAGCAGCCCGTCGTGTATGTCTTCACCCATGACAGCATCGGCCTGGGCGAGGACGGCCCCACGCACCAGCCCGTGGAGCACCTCATGGCCCTGCGCCTCATCCCCGGCCTCTCCGTCATCCGCCCCGCGGACGCCGCCGAGACGACCGAGGCCTGGCGCGCCGCGCTCACACGCAAGGACGGCCCGACCGCATTGATCCTCACGCGCCAGAAGCTGCCCACCGTGACGGAGGGCAAGGCCGATGGCCTGATGAAGGGCGCCTACGTGCTGGCCGAGGCCAGCGCGGAACCGAAGCTCGTCCTCATCGCCACGGGCTCCGAAGTGCCGCTGGCGCTCAAAGCCCGCGAGGCGATGGAGGCGGAAGGCGTCCCCACCCGCGTCGTCTCCATGCCCGCCTGGGACCGCTTCGAGGCCCAGGACGCCGCCTACCGCGCGAGCGTCCTACCCGCGAACGCGAAGAAGCTCGCCATCGAGGCCGGCAGCACCTTCGGCTGGCAGCGCCACGCCGACGACGCCGTGGGCCTGGACCACTTCGGCGCGTCGGCGCCCGCTGAAATCCTCTTCGAGCAGTTCGGCTTCACCGTGCCGAATGTCGTCGCGAAGGCGAAGGCGCTGCTGGGGTAAAAGCACTACTTACGCTCCGTGGGGTCATTTGGCTTTCTCGATGAGCTGTCTCAGCGCCGCGATCTGGTTCGTCGCGAACACGGCCTCACCCCGTCCCGCGCGCAGGGTGAACGCGACACCGTCGCGGCCGCGTTCCAGCTCCATCGTGAAGCCGCCGTTGCTCGTGTAGGTGAAGCTGGTCTCCGCGTCTCCGGAGGCCAGCTTGGGCGCCTCGGTCTGGAACCGGTCCAGGGCCGCGAGGAGGGCGGGCAGCTCCGGCGCGTCCAGGATGGCCCGGCCTTCGCCATCGCTCTTCGCCGCGCCCGCCACATGGACGCCGAGGCCCTTGCGCGCGTCCGTGCCGTCCGTGGCTTCCAGCGATTCCAGCTCCGCCGTGCCGTGGCCGTAGAGCGCGCCGAGGGCATGGCGCTTCAGGCTCACGACGGCGCCGCGTTTCTGAAGCAGCGCGGCGAGCGCGCTGGTCTCAGTTTTCGGGGCGGGCTGCTGGAGGATGGGCGGAAGGAACATGAGGGCTCTGATGATGGATGGAGCGGACACGAAAAAGGCTCCCACGCGGGAGCCCTTTTCGCAGCTGACGATGCCTTCACTCCTTCGCGCCGCCCGCGGCCCAGTGCTCGAGCATGTCGGTGGTGACGGACTTGGGGCGCTCCAGGGGGTAGCCCAGGGCGCGGTCCCAGACGAGGTTGGCCAGCACGCCGATGGCGCGGCCCACGCCGAAGAGGACGGTGTAGAAGTCGTATTCGCGCAGGCCGTAATGCCACTGGATCATGCCGCTGGCGGCGTCGACGTTGGGCCAGGGGTTCTTGGTCTTGCCCTGCTCCGTGAGCACGCCCGGCGCGACCTTGTAGATGGTCTTCACGAGCTTGAAGAGCGGATCGTCCGGCAGGTGCTTCTCGGCGAACTGGAACTGGGCCTCGAAGCGCGGGTCCGTGCGGCGCAGGACGGCGTGGCCGTAGCCGGGGATGACCTGGCCCGAGTTGAGGGTGTCCCACAGCGCGGCCTTCACGTTGTCCTCGGTGGGCTCGGCGCCGCCGAGCTTCTCGCGGAATTTCTGGATCCAGTCCAGGACCTCCTGGTTCGCGAGGCCGTGCAGCGGGCCGGCGAGGGCGCAGAGGCCGGCGCCCAGCGCGTAGTAGGCGTCGCTCAGCGTGGAGCCCACGAGGTGCGTCGTGTGGGCCGAGGCGTTCCCGACCTCGTGGTCGCTGTGGATGATGAAGTACATGCGCGACACATCGTCGTAGGGCTTGGCGAAGCCCATCATGTGCGCGAAGTTGGCGCCGAAATCGAGCTTGGAGTCGGGGGCGATGATGTTGCCGTTCCGGTACTTCCAGCGGTAGATGAAGGCCGCGATCTCCGGCAGGCGCGCGACGAGATCGGAGGCGTCCTCGAACATCGTCTCCCAGGCCCGGTCCTTCTTGAAGCCGTGATGGTAGAAGTGCGTGAACTTGCTCTCGCGCTGCATGGAGAGCACGGCCGTGGACAGCATCACCATGGGGTGCGTGTCCTTGGGCAGGGCGCGGATCACGTCGAAGACATAGGGCGGGACCTTGGCGCGGTACTTGAAGTCGGCCTCGATCTCCTCCACCGCGTCCGCGTCCGGCGCCTCGCCGGTGAGGATGAAGTACCAGAAGGCCTCCACCGTGGGGTACTCGGCGCCGGCGTTCTTCGGCAGGCAGGCGAAGGTCTCGGGGATGTTCTTGCCGCGGATGCGGATGCCTTCCTGGGGGTCCAGGTAGGAGATGTCCGTGACGAGGCACTTCACGTCGCGGGCGCCGCCGAGGGCCTGGCCGATGGTCACCTGGTCGATGACGACATTGCCGAACTCCTTGTTGAGACGCGTGGCGCGCGGCCGCGCGGCCTCGATCCTGTCGAAGAGGGCGGTCTTCAGCTTCGTCATGGCGGTCCCCTGGCCGGCGCCTCCGCGCCGCGCGCGTAGGGCCTCCGGCCAACTCTATCAGGAAGGAACCGGCGGGGCCCCGCGTGGAAGGGCCGTCCGCTACCCTGGAGGCATGACCGGTCTGCGCTTCCTGATCCAAACGCCCGACGCCGCGCGATCCTTTGACGGCGGCCTCCTCGCGGTCGTGGCCGCGCTCCTCTTCGCGGCCGTCCTGGCCCACCGTTACTGGCGCAAGGCCATCCGGCTCGAGGACGAGCTGGCCACGACGAAGAAGGACCTGACCTTCCACTACGGCCGCTACCGCCGCGCCTGGCGGACGACCCGGCAGCGGGCGGCTCTCGTCGAGCGCGTCACCGGGTTCGTGACAGAGGCCACGCCGGGCTGGGAAGAGGGCGGTCTGCCCGCCAAGGGCTCGGCCATCCATCGTGGCGATGAAGCCGCGCAGGAGGCCTGGTCCGCCATCCCCGCGCCCGGCAGCGACGGCAGCGTGGGCGCGCCCTTCACCTTCCATCTGGGCGGCCGCGCCTTCAAGGCCACGCCGCTGGCGGAGGAGTCCCTGGGCCTCGTGCTCGTCGAACCCGAATGAAGTCCGCGGTCGCGCTGGTCCTGGGCCTTGCGTTCGCCCTGCCCCTCGCGGCGCAGGAGACGCCGCGGCCCAATCGCGTCGGCTGGCTGGAGATCTTCCCGGAGCCGCTGCCGGATGGTGAAGACCGCGCCGCCTTCGAATTGACGAGCCAGTTCCTGCGGCCCGACCGGGCCGTGAGCGCCGATGGCCGCACCCGCGCCGCGCTGGACGCGGAGGACTGGCTGCTGACCTTCGACAAGGCCTGGGACCTGGGTTCCGGGCGCCTCAATGCGCGGCTGCGGGTGCAGGAGCGCTGGGGCGGGCTCCTGGACCAGTTCCTCGTCAACTACCACACGCTGCTCGGCACCGATTCCGGCGGCCGCGAGCTGTCGCCGAAGTGGCGTTCCGTGATGAGCCTGGAGCGGGACGGCCGCGTCGTCGTCGACGCGGAGGGACCCGAGACCCAGCTCATGGACCTGGACCTCGCCTGGGTGCGCCCCTTCGGCACGGCGGAGGCGGGCGCGCGCCTGGGCGTGGATGTGCAGGCGCCCACGGGCTCGCGGCGCGGCGGCTCCGGCAGCGGTTCCTGGGACGAGAGCGCGGGCGGCGCGGCCTGGCGCAGGTTCGGCGGATTCACCCTCCGCGCCCAGGGCGAGTTCATCCACCTCGGCGTCGACGGCTCGAATCCCTGGAGCGCCGTGCTCGCCCGCGACCATTTCGGCCGCGGTTGGGCGGGCGCTGCTTGGCAGGGCGAAGGCCCCGGCTTCTGGCGCGGCCTCGGCCTCAGCCTCGACTTCGGCTACACGGAGAATCCCTTCCGCACGGGCCTGCCGCGGATGGACGATCCGGGCTGGCAGGTCCACGCGGGCCTCTCCCACCGCGCCCTGCCGCGCTGGCGTTTCGGCTTCTCCGAAGAGGCCGGGACCTACTTCGCGCCGGACCTGACGCTCTTCGCCGCCTACCGCTTCGGCCCGGACCGCTAAACTGGAGGATCGGCCCGGAGGCTCCATGGAATCGAACCAGTACCGGCAGGCGCGGGAAGAGAAGCTGGCGAAGCTCCGCGCCCTCGGCGTGGAGGCCTACCCGGCCAAGGCCGCGCGCACGCACGGGCTGGAGCAGGTGCTGGCGGCCCATGCCGAGGCCACCGCCGAGGAGCTGGAGGCCGCGGCCGCCAAGGTCGCCGTCATGGGGCGCATCATCGCCCTCCGCGACCAGGGCAAGACGGCCTTCCTCCACCTCTTCGAGAACGGCGCCAAGCTCCAGGCCTACCTGCGCAAGGACGCGCTCACGGAGCGCGAATGGGAGGTCGTGAAGCTCCTGGACCTCGGCGACTTCATCAGCGTGACGGGCGCGGTCATGCGCACGCGCACGGGCGAGCTCACGGTGAAGGCCCAGTCCATCCAGTTCCTCACGAAGGCCCTGCTCCCCCTGCCGGAGAAGTGGCACGGCCTCCAGGACAAGGAGCTGCGCTACCGCCAGCGCTACCTGGACACCATCTCGAATCCCGAGGTGCTGAAGGTCTTCCGCACGCGCTCGAAGATCCTCTCCGCCACGCGCCGGTTCATGGAAGGCCGGGGCTACCTCGAGGTCGAGACGCCCATGATGCAGCCCATCCCCGGCGGCGCCACGGCCCGGCCCTTCACCACGCACCACAACGCCCTCGACATCCCGCTCTACCTGCGCATCGCCCCGGAGCTCTACCTCAAGCGCCTCATCGTGGGCGGCTTCGACAAGGTCTTCGAGATCAACCGGAACTTCCGCAGCGAGGGCCTGAGCGTCCGCCACAATCCCGAGTTCACGATGATGGAGTTCTATTCCGCGGGCGAGGATCTGCGGGACATGATGGCCATCACCGAGGACCTGCTCTCCACGCTGGCCAAGGACATCGTCGGCTCCACGGAGCTGCCCTGGGGCGAGCAGGCCATCAGCTACAAGGCCCCCTTCCGCCGCCTCACCCTCAAGGACGCCATCGCCGAGTACGGGGGCATCGACCGCCACCAGCTGGAGGACGACGCCAGCATCCGCACCCTGGCGAAGAAGGTCCACATCGAGGACGCCGAGACGAAGAGCCCCGGCGTGCTGCTGGGGGACCTCTTCGAGCACCACGCGGAGAAGCAGCTCATCCAGCCCACCTTCATCACCGACTACCCCATCGAGCTGAGCCCCCTCACCAAGACCCTGTCCGGGGACGACCGCTTCGTGGACCGCTTCGAGCTCTTCATCGGCGGCATGGAGATCGCGAACGCCTACTCGGAGCTCAACGACCCCATCGAGCAGCTGGGCCGCTTCCAGGCCCAGATGCAGGAGCGGGAGGCCGGCAACGACGAGGCCATGCTCCTGGACCAGGACTTCGTGAACGCCCTGGAACACGGATTCCCGCCCACCGGCGGCGAGGGCCTGGGCATCGACCGTCTGGTGATGCTGCTCACCAACAGCGTCTCCATCCGCGACGTCATCCTCTTCCCCCTCATGCGCCCCCAGGGCCTGCGGGCCGAGAACGCTGAAGAGAAGGCCACCGAAGAAGGCGCAGGCTGAGGCCTGCGGATGGCTCATGTG
>DATJFC010000396.1:0-3730 GCA_035495995.1 Holophagaceae bacterium | reverse complement strand
CGCGTGGACATTGATGAGCATCCGGATGCCGCCGAGCTCTACTCCGACATCGGCTGGCCCGGCACGGCCATCTACTCGCCGGACGGGGCCCCGCTCGATCGCGTGCGGGGTTTCATCGAGCCCGGCGATTTCAAGGCGCTGCTCGGGAACGCCTTGGCCGGCAAGGTCCGCCAGAGCGCGCCGGAGCAGGCTTCGCCTGCGACCGCCAGCGATCCTCTCGCCGCTTCCGTGGCGGAGGTGGACCGCCACTTCGATGAGGCCTATGGCGGCTGGGGCCGGCAGAAATACCCCATCGCGATGAACCTGGAGGAGGCCCTGGACCGCGCCTGGCGGGGGGATGGCGGCGCGAGATCCCGCGCGCTCTACACGCTGGCGCAGCAGCGGCGCATCACCGACTCTGTCTGGGGGGGCCTCTTCCAGTACAGCGCCGGGCCCGATTGGCATCAGCCCCACTTCGAGCGGCTCACCGCGCTCCAGGCGGGCTACCTGCGCAACCTCGCCGAAGCCTTCCGGGCCACCGGCGACCAGGACTTCCTGGAGGACGCCAAGGCCGACCTGCGCTTCCTGCGCCGTTTCATGGAGCACGCGGACGGCGGCTTCAGCGCCACCATGGACGCGGATGCCCCCGGGCTCGACGGCCACGCTTACGAGGCGCTGGATGACGCTGCGCGGGCCAGGGCCGGCCTTCCGCGCATCGACGGGCGCCGCTACGCCCAGGTGCAGGGAGTGATGATCGCCGCGCTGTCGGACCTCTCCGGCGTCCTCGACGATCCCGCGCTGCTGCGGGAGGCGCGCGCCGCCGAGGCCTGGGCATGGGCCCATCTCGCGGAGGCCGGCGCCTACCATCACGCCGAAGGGCAGGCGGGGGCCTTCCTGGCGGACCAAGCGGGCATGCTGCAAGGGCTCGTCGCCCTCCACGAGGCCACGGGGGAGGCTGTCTACCTGGACCGCGCGGTGGCGCTCGCGGACCGGGTGGAGGCGGATTTCCAGGACCCTTCAGGCCTCTACCGCGCGCGGGCCGCTTCCCCCGGCGATCTGGGCGCCTTCGCCGAAACGCGCCTGCCCTTCGACGACAACACGAGCGCCGCGCGGAGCCTGCTGCGGCTGGAGGCCATCACCGGCGAAGCCCGCTTCCGCGATCGCGCCGGGCGCATGCTGGCGGCGCTCTCCCAGCAGAGCCGCCTCGACGACCAGGGCCGCTGGCTCGGCGACTACATCCTCGCGATGCGCGCGCTGAAGGGCATGGGCCATCTCGCGGTGGTCGGCGATCCCGCGGAGGCGGCTCCGCTTTTCCGCGCCGCCCGCGCGGCCTGGCTGCCGGAGACGGTGATCCTGCGGGTGGATCCCGCCAAGCCCGTCCGCAACCCCGAGCTCAGCTTCCCCGCGTTGGACCAGCCCGCAGCCTTCCTCTGCGGCCGCGGCACCTGCTCCGCGCCTTTCACGGACGCGGCCCGGCTCGCGGAGGGCCTGCGGAAGGCCGCGCGCTGATCAGGGGTTGACGGTGAGCGCCAGGGTGAAGGACCCCTTGTAGTGCTTGTCTTTCAGGTCCAGCTCGTAGGTCTTGCTGGAGCTCAGCGTGAACGGCTTGCCCCCGGCCATGCCCGCCTGGAAGGCCTTCATCGAAAAAACGGGGCGCGGCATCTCGGGATCCATCGGGTTCGCCAGATCGCCGGGGACGATGAGGATGCCTTCCGCCTCCCGGAACTCGACCGGGCGGCCGTCTTGGAGGGTGGTTCCCTTGAAGAAGCCCGTCAGCACGCTCGCGGGCGTGGCCACCAGATCGTCCTGATGGATGCCCGCGGCCAGACCCACCGAGCCGCTGAAAGGCCCGATGAGGGCCCCTTCTTCGGATGTGGTGATCGCGATGCCGCTGACCTCGACGTATTTGTAGGTTCCGCTGTGGGTCGGTTCCTGGGCTTTGTCGGGCGTGAAGGTCCAGAGGGCCGCCACGCCGGGGACCATGTCGGCCGCGGCCCCGGGCATGTTGGCCAGGAGGCCGCCCGGGCCCTCGGACACGGTGCAGGCGGCGTGGGCGGTCCAGGTCCAGGTCTTGCTCCAGCCATCGGCGCCGGGCGCGCGGGGCGATTCCGTGCAGGTGGCCCGGATCTCCACCGTCCCGGTCCGGATGGCGGGCGGCGGCAAGGCGGCGCTGAGCGGAAGAAGGGCGAAGAGGGGCAGGGCGTGCGCGCGCATGGGGGCTCCGGCGGGGGACCGGCACCCATGCTACTCGCGCGGCGGGCGCCGTCCAGCCGCCAGCTATACTCGAGGAGGCTTTGCTTCCCGTTGGAAGCCTTTCGCCGGAGGGCCGATGCGCCGCCTCATCACGAATTTCCCGCTCGCCCTCGGCGAAGAGAAGCTGGACCTCGCCAAGCCTCTGGCCCACGCGCTGGGAGGCAAGCCTTCCGAGTACCGAGAGGTGCGGCTCGAGCGCCGCAGCCTGGACGCGCGCCACAAGGGCTCCATCCGCTTCCTCGCCGCGCTGAGCTTCGCGACGGAGCGTGATCTCGGCGAGGTGGAGCTGCCGCCCGGCGCCAAGCTGGAGGCGGCGCCCATGCATACGGATTACGCGGTGGCGGCGCTGGCCGCGAAGCCCCGGGTCGTCATCGTCGGAAGCGGACCCGCGGGCACCTTCTGCGCGCTGCGCCTGCTGGACTACGGCGTGCAACCCATCGTGCTGGAGCGCGGGCCCTCCATGAGCGAGCGCGTGCAGGCCATCCACGCGCTGTGGAAGGACGGCACCTTCCGGCCCGATGCCAACGCCCAGTTCGGCGAGGGCGGCGCGGGCACCTTCAGCGACGGCAAACTCACCACGCGCATCGGCCACCCGGCCACGCGCTATGTCATCGAGACGTTCGTCCGCTTCGGCGCGAACCCCCGCATCGCCTATCTCGCCAAGCCCCATGTGGGCACGGATGTGATCCGCAAATGCTCCGTCCTCATCCGCAAGGAGGCCGAGGCGAGGGGCGTCTCCTACCGCTGGAAGTCGCCGCTGGCGGACGTGGAGTCGAAAGACGGCCGCGTGGTGGCCGCGATTCTCGCGAGCGGCGAGCGCATCCCCTGCGACGCGCTGGTGCTGGCGCCAGGCCACAGCGCCCGCGACACATTCGAGATGCTGCACCGCCACGGCGTCGCCATGCGGCAGAAGCCCTTCGCCATGGGCGTCCGCGTGGAGCATCCGCAGGACCTCATCGACCGCTCCCAGTACGGGCCCAGCAAGGGGCACCCGAGCCTGCCGCCCGCGGACTACCGGCTCACCTGCAACTTCGGCTTGAACCGCGCGGCCTACAGCTTCTGCATGTGCCCCGGCGGGGAAGTCATCCAGTGCGGCAGCGAGGAAGGCGGCGTCGTCGTGAACGGCATGAGCAACGCCGCGCGCGATTCGGGCTTCGCGAACAGCGGCCTCGTGGCGAAGGTGAACCCTTCCGACTTCGGCAGTGATCATTTGCTCGCCGGGATGTATTTCCAGCGCACCTGGGAGCAGGCCGCCTACAAGGCCGCGGGCGAGACCTACGGCGCGCCGGCCATGAGCGTCCAGGATTTCATCAAGGGCCGCGCCACGGGCCGCCTGCCGGGCACCAGTTTCCGACCCTTCGCCGTGGGCGCGGACCTGCGCACCTGCCTGCCGGACTTCATCGTGGAGCAGGTGGCGGGCGCGTTGCCGGTCTTCGATCAGAAGATCCACGGCTTCGCCTCCAACCAGGCCCTGCTGCTGGCCATCGAGAGCCGCACC
>DATJFC010000395.1:0-2640 GCA_035495995.1 Holophagaceae bacterium | reverse complement strand
CTCGCGGCAGCATCCACGCTGCCCAAGGCCCGGAGGCTCGCCGCCATCTCAGGCGTGACGCCCTTCGCCAGGTCTTCGGCCTCGGCCTGCTTCAGCGCGTCGGCATAGCTGGGCGGCGCGGGCGTCAGCTCGGCGTGGCGGGGGGCATGGGCCGCCGTCAGCGCGAACGCGCCGGCGACGACCACCGCCACGAGGGCGGCGAGGATGCCGATGGCGAGGGCCTTAGAACGGGTGCCGGCCTGGGGGAAGGCGGGAGGATTCGAAATCGGAAGCTGAGTCATCTCGTCGGTCTCCTGCCGGATGCGCGACGGCCAGGCCCGCTTCAAATGAATCGGATACCTGGCCGTCGCTGAGAAACACACCCATCCGGGCAAAGACGAGTATCAAGTTCGATAACTTTGATTTCAAGAGGCCTAAAACAAGATTTACATCATTATGGCGAAATCCTCACTGCGTCATCCTTGCGTCATTAAAAGACCTCCGGCCCACCACAAACCGGCCACAGTCCGCTCCGGAGTCCGACACGACGATGACTGATTCCGCCCTCCGGACTGGAGGGCTGGAGATCCGCGTGTCCCAAACCGTCCCCATCGCCAATGGCCAGGGCTTCCGGGGAGACGGCGTCGACGCCTCGATGCGCCTCCTCGAAGAGGGAACCTCGACCTCCCGGCGCTGGACCACCTCGCGGAGCTCATGCGGCGCGGGTTTTTCGACGAGCCGCTCGACACCATCAGCGCCAATGTCCACCTGCCCCTCAGTGCGTGGCGGAGCCGTTGGACGCGGGCCGGGACATCGCGCGGCAGAGGGGTGTTGAGGAAGTGTAAGGCCTGCAAACCTAAACCTTCCGCCCCCTCGCGGCATCCAAGATTTTGACCCATCTTTGAAGCCGGAGGCCCGCCATGTCGAAGCTCACCCGCCCCCTGATCGCCGCGTCGGTCCTGCTTCCCCTTGCCGCCCTGCTCGGATGCGGAGGCGACAACCTCGGCACCGATGTGGACGACCTCGCCACCTCGGTGGCCGTGATGGACCTGGACGGCAACGGGCGCATGGATGTCGTCACCGCCTTCGACCGGTCCTACAGCGACGGCTCCCCGGACAACGGCTTCGTCTCCACCCGCCTCGGCCAGGGCACCAGCGGCCTCAGCTTCGGCAACCCGATCCGCTCCAGCGGCGGACACAACCCCGGCCCCATCGTCGCCATGGACTTGGACAACGATGGCCATGCCGATCTCGTGCTGTGCAACGCCTCCGCTCCGACGCTGACCCTGATGTACGGCAGCGCGACGACCGCCGGCGCCTTCACCGCGCCGGTCACGCTCCAGCTCGGCGGCAACCGGTACGCCTACGCGGTGGCCGTCGCGGACTTCAACGGGGACGGCAAGCCCGACATCGCGGTGGCCGCGAGCGGCGGAAGCTCCGTGCTGCTCTTCCTCCAGAACGCCGGCGGCGGTTTCACCGGCGTGACGCCCAGCGCCATCACCGTGAGCGGCACGCCCTACAGCATCGCGGCGGCGGCGCTCTCCGGCGGGAGCCAGGACCTCGCCGTCGGCCTCGGCACCGGCCAGCTGGCCATCCTGAAGGGCAACGGCGACGGCACCTTCCAGGCGGAATCGGACTACGCCTGCGGCACGACGCCCGCCGCCATCAAGATCGCGGATCTCGACGGCGCCAACGGGCCTGACATCGCGGTGGCGGACTACACGGCGAGCAGCTCCGTGATCATCTTCCTGAACAACGGCAGCGGCGGCTTCGGCCTCGGCACGGCCTACCCCACTGGCGACGCCTACGCGGTGGACCTCGCCCTCGGCGACCTCAACGGGGACGGCAGCATGGACATCGCGGTGGCCAACTCCGGCGCGCCGGGCTATCCGGGCAGCCTGGCGGTGCTCGGCAACAACGGCAGCGGCGCCTTCGGCCCCGCGACCCTGTATCACGGGATCACGGGCCCGCTTTCCGTCGCCATCGCGGACATCGACGGCGACGGCAGGAACGACCTCGTCAGCGCCGACGGCACGGGCGTCGTCCATCTCCAGGACCCCGCCAACCCCGGCTACTTCCTCGCGCCGGTGCAGCTCTACTACTAGCCCTGGATCCAGACAGGCTCGAGGCCCAGCAGCTTCGACACGGCCGCGCGGGCGCGCGGGCCCGGGTCCACGGTGAAATCGTTGACCCACATCTGCACGTACTCGCTGACCATGTCGCGGTCCATGCCGCGCCCGAAGGACTGGCTGTAGTCCACGCTCTCCCAGTGGCGCGCGCGGGCCATCTCCACGCTGCGGCGCATGAGGGACGCGAAGCGCGCCTTCACGGCCGGATCCAGGTCCGAACGGATGGCGTTGCCGCCCATGGGCAGGGGCAGGTCGTAGGCCTCCTTCCACCAGCGGCCGAGATCCTCCACGAGGTGGAGGCCCGCGTCCTTGTACATGAGCTGGCTCTCGTGGATGAGCAGGCCCGCGTCGTGCTGGCCCGCCGCGACCCGCTCCATGATCTGGTCGAAGGGCACCAGCTCGTGGATGAGCTCGATGCCGGTGGCCTCGCACCAGAGCTTGAAGCTGAGGAAGGCGCTCGTGCGCAGGCCGGGAATGGCGATGTTCTTGCCTTGCAGCGAGGCCGTGGTGGCCGGATGCAGGCTCACCACCA
>DATJFC010000394.1:0-2774 GCA_035495995.1 Holophagaceae bacterium | reverse complement strand
GAAAGACGCCGGCCTGGCGGGCGTCTTCTTCGGCGGCTTCCAGCTTGGACTTCCACTGGTCCGCGGCCGCCCGGAGGCTGGCGTAGGCCTGTTCGTAGCCGGAGACCACGGCTCCCTGGAGCGCTCCCGGAGTCCAGAGGGCGTACCAGTTGCGGTCGAAGGTCCCGGAGACCTTGCCATCCCAGCCTTCGGCCATGAAGCGCGACCATGCTCCGTCGAGCGAGTCCGCGTATTTCGACAGCTGCGCGAGGCGTGCCTCGTAAAGCTTCACTCCCTCCTCACGCTTCCGGTCCGACTCCGTGGGTAGGCCGCTGGGCGTGAGGTTCTGGACCCCGGCCGTGAATCCGGCGGGGAGATGGGCCAGCGCTCCCGAGCCGCTGTTCAGCAAAGCCTTGGCGTGGTCGATGGCGATGGCGAAGCTGAGGCCCTCCGCGCCGCGGATGACCGCCGAGTTGATGCCCACGACCACGCCACGGCTGTCCAGCAAGGGCCCGCCGCTGTTGCCCGGATTCAGCGCCACGTCCGTCTGCACGTAAAGGGTGGAGCCGATCTCGCGGTACCCGCTGAGGATGCCCTTGGTGACGGTGTTCTGGAGCAGGCCCAGCGGAGAGCCGATGGCGATGACCTGTTCGCCCTGCCGGGTCTGGTCCAGCGACCCCAGGACGAGGGTGGCCTGCCCGGGTTTCGGCTGGCGGACGCTCAGGACCGCGAGATCGTACTCCGAGTCGACCCGGTCCACCGTGGCATCGAGATCGAGGCCGTCCTGGCCCTTGAGGCGGACTCCCGCTTCATGCCCCACGACATGCGCGTTCGTGAGAAGGCGGCCCGGCGCCACGAAAAAGGCGCTGCCCCGGCCCTCGTTCGTCTCCACCGTCACCACCGCGGGCAGCGCGTCATGGACGACCTGCTCCGTCGTGAGCCCCGCATCGGGCCGCGCCGCTGCTGGCGGTGGAACAGGGGCCGCGGCAGGAGCCGCGATGGCGGCCGCCTTGGGAGCGGGCGAGACCGGGACCTGCTGCTTGCCGAGGTACCACACGGCTCCGAGGGCGCCCACCGCCGCGGCGGCGACCACCCAGCCGAGCGTGGCGGCCACGGATGTGGAAGGGGCTGGATCCTGCGAAGGCATGGGCGGTCCTCTTCAAGCCGGGCGGAGCCCTGATCGTCTCATGCCAGCTGAGGCACGAAACGGGGCGGCACGGCCTTGGCCATGCCGCCCCGAGGTTTCTGGAGACCTCAGTAGCGGTAGTGATCGGTCTTGTAGGGGCCTTCCACGCTCACGCCGATGTACTTCGCCTGGTCCGGGCGCAGCTCCGTGAGTCTGGCGTTCAGCGTCGTGAGCTGGAGGCGCGCCACCTTCTCGTCCAGGTGCTTGGGCAGCGTGTAGACGCCCACCTTGTACTCGGCCTTCTTCGTCCACAGCTCGATCTGGGCGAGGGTCTGGTTGGCGAAGGAGGAGCTCATCACATAGCTCGGATGGCCCGTGCCGCAGCCGAGGTTCACGAGGCGGCCCTTGGCGAGGACGATGATGCGCTTGCCGTCGGGCGCGTCCCCTTCAGGGGGGAAGACGACATGGTCCACCTGGGGCTTGATCTCCTCCCAGGTGTACTTCTCCAGGGATGCGATGTCGATCTCGCTGTCGAAGTGGCCGATGTTGCACACGATGGCGTTGTGTTTCATGCGCTTCATGTGGTCGTGGGTGATCACATGGTAGTTGCCCGTGGCGGTGACGAAGATGTCGGCCTTGTCCGCGGCCTCGTCCATGGTGACGACGCGGTAGCCCTCCATGGCCGCCTGCAGGGCGCAGATGGGGTCCACCTCCGTAATCCACACCTGAGCGCTGAGGGCGCGCAGGGCCTGGGCGGAGCCCTTGCCCACGTCACCGTAGCCGCAGACGACGGCGATCTTGCCGGCCACCATCACGTCCGTGGCGCGCTTGATGGCGTCCACCAGGGACTCCCGGCAGCCGTAGAGGTTGTCGAACTTGCTCTTGGTGACGCTGTCGTTGACGTTGATGGCGGGGAACTTCAAGTCGCCCTTCTTCGCCATTTCGTAGAGCCGGTGCACGCCCGTCGTCGTCTCCTCGGTCACGCCTTGGATGGCGGCCAGCTGCCGCTTGTACCAGCCGGGCTGCTCGGCGTTGCGCTTCCTGATCGCGGCGAAGAGCACCGTCTCCTCCTCGCTGCCGGGGTTGGCGAGGAGCGAGGCGTCATCCTCGGCCCGCGCGCCCAGGTGCAGCAGCAGCGTCGCGTCGCCGCCATCGTCGAGGATCATGTTGGCGCCCTCGGCGAAGTCGAAGATGCGGTGGGTGTACTCCCAGTACTCCTCGAGGCTCTCGCCCTTCACCGCGAAGACGGGGATGCCGGCCTTGGCGATGGCGGCGGCGGCGTGGTCCTGGGTGCTGAAGATGTTGCAGCTGGCCCAGCGCACCTCGGCCCCGAGGGCTTTCAGCGTCTCGATGAGCACGCCGGTCTGGATGGTCATGTGCAGCGAGCCGGCGATGCGGGCGCCCTTGAGCGGCTGCGTGCCCGCGTACTCCTTGCGGATCGCCATCAGCGCGGGCATCTCGCCCTCCGCGATGGTCAGTTCCTTGCGTCCCCAGTCGGCGAGCGAAAGATCGGCGACGAGGAAATCTTGCTGGGTTCCGACGCTCATGTCGGGCTCCTCTTGGAAAACCGGCCGGCCCTGCTCACCGCGCCAACCGGAAGGTTGTGAGGTGAGCGCCGTTGGGTCAGAAGTCCGAGCCTGGGACAGGCGTCTCGCAGCGCTCCTCGGAC
>DATJFC010000393.1:0-4174 GCA_035495995.1 Holophagaceae bacterium | reverse complement strand
CGGCCATGTGGCGCGGGCGCTGGCGATCGAGGAGGCCTGGCGCGCGCTCGGCGGTTCGGCCCTGATCGCCGTCAGCGGCGACGCCCGCGCGCGCCGCGTCGGCTCGGGCCGCCACCCCTTCCTCGACGAGGCCCTGCCCTGCCCCGCGCTGGATTTGGGCGAGGACCTGCACGCGCCCTTGCCGGCGTCGGCCAAGGGGGAAGTCGTCCTCGTGGACCAGTGGGACGCGACGGCCGCCCAGCTCCAGGCCCTGCGCCCCCGCAAGGTCGCGCTCATGGAGGACGAAGGCGAGGTCCACGAGGCCGCGGACCTGCTCTTCCAGCCCTTCCTCGAAGGCGCGAGCTGGTCCGAGCACCCCTTGAAGACCGTCAACGGCGAGAAGCGGCGGCCCTATGAAGATCAGCGTGCCGGCTGCCGCGTCGCCCTCGGCGCGCGCTTCGCGGTGGTGAGCCCCGCCGCGCAGGCGCTGCGGCCCCGCCGCGAGCCCAACGCGGTGCTTTCCGCCCACAAGCTCCTCGTCACCTTCGGCGGCAGCGATGGCGCGGGCCTCGCGCCGCGGGCCTTCGAAGTGCTGCGCCGGCTCGTGGAAGAGGGCCGCTGGAGCGGGGCCTGCACGGTCCTGGCGCCCGGCGGCCTGGACCTGGAGCCCTTCCCGGGCTGCACGGTGCTGGAGAGCATCCCCGGGCTCGTGCGCCGCATCCCGGACTTCGACGCCCTCTGGTGCGCCGCCGGGATCACGCTCTGCGAAGCCCTTTGCATCGGCGTGCCCGTGGCGGCCTGGGGCCAGAACGCCCGCCAGGCCGCCATCCTCTCGGACCTGGCCCAGGCCGGGGCCTGTTGCGACCTGGGCGAGGGGCCGGAGGCCGACCTGACCGTCCTCGCGGAGGCGCTGGCCCACTGGCTCAGCCCCGAGGGCCAGGAGACGCGCCAGGAGCAGGTGAGCGCGGGCATGGCCCTCATCGACGGCAAGGGCGCGGCCCGGGTGGCGGCGGAGCTCTGGCGGCTGGCGGGGGCCTAGCCATCAGGTGAGGTCCGAAAATGCGCCTTGACCCCCTTCCAACCGCTTGTTAGTCTCTTCTTTCTGCGATTTCGACCGCTCGAGGGTCGGCCTGCCGTTCAATCGAGCCCCGGAGCAAGCGATGAGCACCTACTTCCCCAAAGCCAAGGACCAGCAGCCGCGCCAGTGGTTCCTCGTGGACGCCGCGGGCCTCCCCGTGGGCCGCGTGAGCTCCGCCGTCGCCGAGATCCTCTCGGGCAAGCACAAGCCGACCTGGACCCCCTTCCTCGACACCGGCGACCACGTCGTCGTGATCAACGCTGGCAAGGCCGTGCTCACCGGAAAGAAGGGCGAGCAGAAGGTCTACCACCATGTGCGGACCACCCAGCCCGGCTCCATCAAGCACACCCGCGCCTCCGTCATGCAGGAGACGCATCCTGAGCGCGTCATCGAGTCCGCCGTCAAGGGCATGCTCCCCAAGGGGCCCCTCGGCCGCCAGATGTACCGCAAGCTGAAGGTCTACGCCGGCGCCGAGCACGACCACGCCGCGCAGGCCCCCCAGACCTTCACCATCCAGAAGTAAGAGAGGTTGATGATGGCCATCGCCCAGTACTACGGAACCGGCCGCCGCAAGACCGCCGCCGCCCGCGTCTTCCTCCGCCCCGGCAGCGGGAAGATCACGGTCAACGGCCGCAGCCTGGACCACTACTTCCCCAACGGCGTGCTGCGGATGATGGTGCACCAGCCCCTCGTCCTCGCCGACCTCGAGGGCAAGTTCGACCTGCTCCTCTCCGTGGACGGCGGCGGCAGCGCGGCCCAGGCCTCTGCCATCCGCATGGGCATCTCCCGCGCCCTCCTCGGTTACAACGAACAGCTCAAGTCCATGCTGCGCAACGCCGGCCTGCTGACCCGCGACCCGCGCATGAAGGAGCGCAAGAAGCCCGGCCAGAAGGCCGCCCGTCGCCGCTTCCAGTTCAGCAAGCGCTAGACGCTATCTCAGGACGAGGGGGCCTCCGCGCCCCCTCGTCTTCTTTCTTCACGGGAACCACCGCACCACCCGCACCACCGGATCGCTTCCGGCACCCGCCAGCGGCGATCGATTCGGGCGAGACCGCTCGCCTTTCATCCCACTCAAAAAAGGGAGGCCACCCATGGCTCAGATCCAGATGAAGGAACTGCTCGAAGCGGGCGTCCACTTCGGCCACCAGACCAAGCGCTGGAACCCGAAGATGAAGAAGTTCATCTTCGGCTCGCGCAACAGCATCTACATCATCGACCTGCAGAAGACCCTGCGCCTCTGGAACCAGGCCGCGAACGCCCTGACCAAGGCCGCGGGCGAGGGCAAGACCTTCCTCTTCGTCGCCACCAAGCCCCAGGCCCAGGAGCTCATCAAGGAGCAGGCCGAGCGCTGCGGCGCCTTCTACGTGAACAACCGCTGGCTGGGCGGCATGCTCACGAACTTCTCCACCATCAAGAAGTCCCTCGAGAAGTATCGCGAGCTGGAGGCCATGCTGGCCGATCCCGCCCGCACCGCCACGATGACCAAGAAGGTCATCCTGATGCACACGCGCCAGCTCGAGAAGCTCCGCGCCTCTTTCCAGGGCATCCGCGACATGCGCTCGCTGCCCGACATGATTTTCGTGATCGATCCGCACCGCGAGGACATCACCGTCACCGAGGCCAACAAGATCGGCATCCCCGTGGTCGCCATCGTCGACACCAACTGCGACCCCGACAAGATCGACTACGTGATCCCGGGCAATGACGACGCGATCCGCTCCATCCTGCTCTTCGCCGAGCGCGTGGCCGACTCCGTCCTCGAGGGCCGCGGCGCCCACACGGACAAGGCTCACGACGCCTCCCTGAAGGCGATGATGGCCGAGAAGATGGAGCAGGGCGCTGACGCCTGATTCCGCCTGGCCGGTCTTGGAATCGCGCAGCGGTTCCAAGAAGATGGAGGCGGAGGCCTAAAAGCCCCGCCATCCGCAGGACACATCGGCCATCAGCGACCCTGGTGGCCGATGCCATGAAAACGCGAACCCAAGACCCAAGGAGATGACCATGGCGTTCACCGCTCAGGATGTGAAAGAGCTCCGCGAGAAGACCGGGCTCGGCATGATGGATTGCAAGAAGGCCCTCGAGGAGACGGCCGGCGACATGGAAGGCGCCATCGAGTACCTGCGCAAGAAGGGCCTCGCCGCCTCCGCCAAGAAGGCCGACCGCATCGCGGCCGAAGGCATCGTCGAAGCCTACATCCACCCCGGCGGCCGCGTGGGCGTCCTGGTGGAGGTCAACGCCGAGACCGACTTCGTGGCCCGCAACGAGGCCTTCCAGCGCATGGTGAAGGAGATCGCCATGCACATCGCCGCCGCCGACCCCGCGCCGCGTTTCGTGGACAAGAGCGAAGTCACGCCCGAGTTCCTGGAGTCCGAGAAGCGCATCGCGACCGAGATGGCGCTCGCCACCGGCAAGCCCGCCAACATCGTCGAGAAGATCGTCGAGGGCAAGATGAACAGCATCTACAAGGAGGTCTGCCTCCTGGAGCAGCCGTTCATCATGAACAGCGAGCTCACCGTGCAGCAGATGCTCTCCCAGAAGACGGCCGAGATCGGCGAGAAGCTCTCCATCCGCCGCTTCGTGAAGTTCGTCATGGGCGAGGGCCTGGAGAAGCGCAAGGAGGACTTCGCCGCCGAGGTCGCCGCTCAGATGGGCAGCAAGTAAGCCCTTCCCCGATCCATCGAAGGGCGGCCTTGCGCCGCCCTTTTTTTACGGCAAGCATCTTCCAGGGCCTTCCATGAAATACACCCGCATCCTCCTCAAGCTTTCCGGCGAAGCCCTCATGGGCGACCAGAAGTACGGCATCGACCCCGCGGTCGTGGCCATGATCGCCGACCAGGTGAAGGAGATCCGCGCCCTGGGCGTGGAGGTGGGCCTCGTCATCGGCGGCGGCAACATCTTCCGGGGCGTGGCGGGCTCCACCAAGGGCATGGACCGCACCACGGCCGACCACATGGGCATGCTGGCGACCATGATCAACGCCCTGGCCCTCCAGGACGCGCTGGAGCAGAAGGGCGTCCACACCCGCACCTTGTCCGGCCTGGAGATGCCCAAGGTGGCCGAGAACTACATCCGCCGGCGCGCGACGCGCCACCTGGAGAAGGGCCGCGTCGTCATCTT
>DATJFC010000392.1:0-2919 GCA_035495995.1 Holophagaceae bacterium | reverse complement strand
GCCGCGGTGGTCACCGGGTCCTTCGTCATGGCCGCGGTGGGCGCCTTCTGGGCCCTGAAGGGCCTCCACCCCGAGGCCGCCCGCCTCAACCTCAAGCTCGGCACCTACGCGGGCCTGGCGGCCTCGCTGCTGGTGGCCTTCCCCACGGGGGACCTGCAGGCCAAGCTCGTGGCCCGGTACCAGCCCGTGGCCCTGGCGGCCATGGAGGGCCGCTTCCAGGGCGGGCCCCGGGCGGAGCTGAACCTCATCGGCCAGCCCAATGTGGCGGAGCGCCGCCTCGACAACCCCGTGCGCATCCCGGCCGTCCTGAGCTTCATCGCCTATGGCACCTTCAGCAGCGATGTGAAGGGCCTCAACGACATCCCGCAGCAGGAGTGGCCCACCGCCATCGAGCTCCTCTATTACAGCTTCCACATCATGGTGGGGCTCGGGACGCTCTTCATCCTGCTGATGGGCCTCGCCGCGCTGATGCTCTGGAAAGGGCGCCTGCACCGGACGCGGCCCCTGCTCTGGGTGCTCATGCTCGCGTTCCCGTTCCCCTACATCGCCACGACCGCCGGCTGGATGACCGCGGAGCTGGGACGCCAACCTTGGCTCATCTACGGCCTCATGAAGACCGCGGCCGGCGCCTCGCCGACGGTCCACGCGGGCTCCACCGCCTTCACGCTCATCGGCTTCACGGGCCTCTACTTCGTGCTGGGCCTGCTCTATGTCTTCCTCATCGGCCGCGAGATTTCGCACGGCCCCCGCGCCCTCGGCGCCCACTAGGAGGCGGCCATGCAGACGCTCTGGTTCTGGCTCGTGTCCGTGCTCGTCGCGGGCTATGTGGTGATGGACGGCTTCGATCTCGGCGCGGGCGCCTTGCATCTCACGGTCGCGAAGGCGGACACGGAGCGGCGGCAGGTGCTCGCGGCCATCGGCCCGCTCTGGGACGGCAACGAAGTCTGGCTCCTGGCCGGCGGCGGCTCCCTCTTCCTCGCCTTCCCGAAGGTGCTGGCGGCGGGCTTCTCCGGCTTCTACCTCGCCATGTGGCTGGTGGTGTGGTCGCTCATGCTGCGGGGCGTCTCCATCGAGTTCCGCTCCCACGTGGCCGACCCGATGTGGCGCGCCTTCTGGGACGGCCTCTTCTTCCTCAGCAGCGCCCTGCTGCCGGTGCTGTTCGGCGCCGCCCTCGGCAACGTGATCCGCGGCGTGCCCCTGGGGGCCGACGGCTGGTTCGAGCTTCCGTTCTTCACCTCGTTCGGCACCACGGGCCCTCTGGGCCTCCTCGACTGGTACACCGTGCTCGTAGGCGTCTTCGCCCTGGCCGCGACCATGGGCCACGGCGCGCTCTTCCTCGCCTGGAAGACGGACGGCCCCGTCCAGGAACGCGCCCTCGATTGGGCCAAGCGCCTCTGGATCCCCTTGCCGCTCTTCTGGGTGGTGATGACTTTCCTCACGCTGGAGGTGAATCCCGGCCTCCTCGCGGCCCTGCCGCACCGGCCCCTCGCCCTGACCGCGCTGGTCTTGGCGCTGGCAGGCGTCGCGGCCGTCTTCACCGGCCTCGCCCGCGACCGGCACCTGCTGGCCTTCCTGGGCTCCGGCGCCTTCCTGCTGGGGATGCTGGCCGCGACGGCCGCCTGCGCCTTCCCCGTGATGCTGCGCTCCACCCTCGACCCGGCCCAGAGCCTCACGGCCTTCAACGCCAGCGCCGACCCGCACGGCCTCGCCTCCGGCCTCAAGTGGTGGTTCATCGGCTTCCCGCTGGCCCTCGGCTACCTCGCGCTGCTCTTCCACCTGCACCGCGGCAAGGCGCAGGCCGCCGCGGACGGCGAAGGCTACTGACATGGCCGCGCCCCGGATCCGAAGAGTCGTCGTCGGCCTCGATTTCTCCGAGGCCGGCCATCAGGCTCTGGAGGCCGGTGCCGACTGGGCCGCGCGGCTGGGTGTGCCGCTGGAACTCGTCCATGTCCTGCTCGAGCCGCCCCTGGTGGGCAGCGCGGAATACCCGCTCCCCTTGCCGGATCCGGGGTGGCGCGAGGAGATGGAGCGCTGGGCCCGCGCCAAGCTCGAAGCGGCGGCCAAGGCCTTTCCGGGGGCTTCCGTCCGCGTGGCCTGGGGCCAGCCTGGCGACCTCCTCACCGCCGAAGGCACGCCGGACACGCTGCTCGTGCTCGCGCGGCGCGGCCATGGCGCGCTGACGCGCTTCCTCTTCGGCAGCACGGCTTCACGGGCCTCGGCCCACGCGGAAGGCCCCGTGCTGCTGGTGGGCTCTGGACACCGGACCTGACAGCGCTTCAACAGCGGGTGCATCTTCCCCGCAGCATCGGGGCCCGCATTCCGGCATCGTTTGGCATGCAAACGATCTCGCCGGAGGCCCGTCGATGCTGGAGAAGTCTCTTTCGCCTCTTGGCGGAGGTGGACGGACCGTGTTGTGGGATGGCGATATATCTTAATTGGTTTTCACATCATTTCACGGAACTTGATTGGCGCCGCGCCCGCGGCCCTTGCTGAAATCCAATCCAGTTCTCGCCCATGGATGTGACTGCACCACCGCCACCGGCCTGCCGGAGCGCGGCGAAGGTCCTGTCCGCGGCTCGGGAATCTCCCCTTGCTGACCCCACCGAGCCTGGAGCCGCATGAGCCCTCTGCAGATCTTTGCCTTGAAGCACCCGGCGATGATCCACTTCCCCATCGCCGCGACCCTCTTCCTCGTGCCGGCCCTGCTGCTGGCGCGGCGCGGAAAGGGAAACGCCGAAGCCTGGAGCCTGACGGCGCGCTACCTCGCCTGGCTCGGCCTGCTGTCCTTCCTGCCCCCGCTCTTGAGCGGATTCCTGTGGGCCAAGGGAATGAGCCTCATTCCCAGCGGCCATTTCCTCGCGCCTCTGGGTGATCCCGGAGACGACTTCGCCCTCCTCATCCGCCGGCATCAGCTCTTCT
>DATJFC010000391.1:0-18214 GCA_035495995.1 Holophagaceae bacterium | reverse complement strand
AGGCGGGGCCTTGGGAGGCGGAGCAACTCGCTCCAGGTCCAGTTCGATCCGCGGAGAGGTGGATTCGTCAGACAAGCAAGCCCCGGCGGTTGACCGCTGTTTTAGATATCCAGCTTCTGCTGCTCGCCGCTCTCGTCGACGCCGGGCTCGGCGCCTTCTTCGTCCTCTTCCATATCGAGGGCGTGGGCGGCGGCGTCGATTTTGGCGATGCCGACGACCTTGTCCTCATCAGAGCCGCGGTTCATGAGCTTCACGCCCATGGCCGCGCGGCCGGTCTTGCGGACGCTGTCGGTGTCGAAGCGGATGGTCATGCCTTCCTGGGTGATGAGGAGGCAGCCTTCGCCGGGCTTCACCATCTTGAAGCCCACCACCTGGCCGTTGCGGACGCCGGCGCGGATGTTGATGACGCCGGAACCGCCGCGGCCCTGGAGCCGGTAGTCCTGGAGCAGGCTGCGCTTGCCGAAGCCCTTCTCTGTGACCGTGAGGAGCATGCCGTGCTCGGCGGTGCTCTCATCGGCCTCCACCCCCTCGGGCAGGTCCGGCAGGGCGTCGGCCACTTCCAGGTCGACGATGCGGTCGCCGCTCAGCAGCTTCATGCCCCGCACGCCGGTGGTGGCGCGGCCGGTGGCCCGGACATCCTCCTCGGGGAAGCGGATGGCCTTGCCTTGGGCCGAGGCGAGGATGATCTGCTGCTCGCCGGTGGAGCGGCGAACGGCGATGAGCGCGTCGCCGTCCTCGATGTTGAGGGCGATGAGGCCATTGGAGCGGATGTTGCCGTAGGCCGACAGGCTCGTCTTCTTGATGGTGCCCTGGCCCGTGGCGAAGACGAGGTACTCACCCTCGGGGAACTCGCGGAGGGTGAGCAGGGTGACGACGTTCTCGCCGTCCTTGAGGTTGACGAGGTTCTTGATGTGCTTGCCACGGTTGGCCGCGCCGCTTTCGGGGATGTCGTAGACCTTCAGGGCGTAGACATAGCCGCGGTCCGTGAAGACCAGCAGTGTGTCGTGGGCCTTGGTGAGGAAGAGCTGCTCGACGAAGTCCTCATCCTTGGTCTTCATGCCGACCTTGCCCTTGCCGCCCCGCTTCTGACGGCGGTAGATGGCCAGGTCCGTGCGCTTGATGTAGCCGGCCTTGGAGAGCGTGACGACCATGGGGTCGTCGGGGACGACATCCTCCATGCGGATGTCGCCGGAGAAGGCGACGATCTCGGTGCGGCGCGCGTCGCCGAAGGCGCTGATGACCTGCTGCAGCTCGTCCTTGATGACGCTGAGGAGCATCTTCTCGCTGTCGAGGATGGCTTTGAGGCGCTGGATCGTCTTCTCGATCTCGGCCAGCTCCTCGAGGATCTTCTCGCGCTCGAGGCCCGTGAGGCGCTGAAGGCGCATGTCGAGGATCGCTTGAGCCTGTTTGTCGCTGAGGGCGAGGCCGGGGTCCTTCTTCACCGCCGCGGGCGTGGCGAAGGCGCCGGCCATGAGGCCCGCCTTGGCTTCCTCTGGATTCCGCGCGGCGCGGATGAGCTTGATGACCGCGTCCAGATGGTCCAGGGCGATCTTGAGGCCGTGGAGGATGTGGTGGCGCTCCTCCGCCTTGCGCAGCTGGAAGAGGGTGCGGCGCGTGACCACTTCACGGCGGAAGCCCACGAACTCCTGGAGGATCTCGCGCAGCGTGCAGATGCGGGGCTGGCCGTTGACGATGCAAAGCAGCGTGATCGGGAAGGAGTTCTGCAGCTGGGTCTGCTGGTAGAGCTGGTTGAGCACGATGTCGCTGGGCTCGTTCTTCTTCAGCTCAATGACGAGGCGGATGCCTTCCCGGTCGCTCTCGTCGCGGATGTCGGAGATGCCGTCCAGTTTCTTGTCACGCACCAGCTCGGCGATCTTCTCGATGGTCGTGGCCTTGTTCACCTGGTAGGGCAGCTCGGTGAAGACGAGGGTCTCCACTTCGCCCTTGTTCTTCACGCGGATGGTCTCGGTGTGGGCCTTGGCTCGGACCACGCAGCGGCCGCGGCCTGTGCGGTAAGCGTCCAGGACGCCTTCGATGCCCAGCATGAGGCCGCCGCCGGGGAAGTCCGGGCCTTTGACGAAGCCCATCAGGGCGGCCATGTCCGCCTCGGGATGGTCGATGAGGTGGACGAGGGCCTCGCAGCATTCCTTGAGATTGTGGGGAGGAATGGAGGTGGCCATGCCCACGGCGATGCCCTGGCTGCCGTTCACCAGCAGGCCGGGGAAGCGCGCGGGGAGGACAAGGGGCTCTTCCTCGCTGCCGTCATAGTTGGGGCCGAAGTCCACCGTCTCCTGGTCCAGATCGGACATCAGCTCGTTGCTGATCTTGGAGAGGCGGGCCTCGGTGTAACGCATGGCCGCCGGGCGGTCGCCGTCGATGGAGCCGAAGTTGCCCTGGCCGTCCACCAGGGGGTAGCGCATGGAGAAGGGCTGGGCCAGGCGCACGAGGGTGTCGTAGACCGGCGCGTCGCCGTGGGGATGGTACTTACCGATCACCTCTCCGACCGTGCGGGCGCTCTTGCGGTAGGCCCGGTTCCAGTCGTTGCCGCTGGCCTTCATGGCGTAGAGCACGCGGCGGTGCACCGGTTTGAAGCCGTCCCGCACATCCGGCAGCGCGCGGCCCACGATGACGCTCATCGCGTAGTCCAAGTAGGACCGGCGCATTTCCTTTTCGATCTCGAGGGGCTCGATGCGATTCGTGGTCATTCAACGCTCATGTTCTACATGGAACAAAATCAAAAATGGACGGGCTGGACCTAGGTGTCGATGTTCTCGGCCAACAGGGCGTTGCCTTCGATGAACCGGCGCCGGGGTTCCACGGCGTCGCCCATGAGGATCGTGAAGATCTCGTCGGCCTCCACCGCGTCGTCCACGCGGACCTGGAGCATGATGCGGCGCTCGGGATCCATGGTGGTCTCCCAGAGCTGCTCGGGGTTCATCTCGCCGAGACCCTTGTAGCGCTGGACATAGACGCCGCGCTTGCCCTCTTCGAGCACCATGGCCAGGAGGTCCTCCGGCCTGGAGAAGCGCATCTCCTTCTGGAGCACGCTGGGGCCCTCCTCGTCATCGGCTTTCTCTGTCTTCTCGGGCTTGGCGGATTCCTTGACGCGGCGGAGGACCAGATCGCCTTCCATGAACGCGGCCAACTCCTGGCGCAGGGCGGCCAGGCGGCGGAACTCGCCCCACTGGGCGGCCAGGGCGTCGAGCCAGAGCGTGATGGGGCGGCTCAGGTGCATGCGCAGGATGCGCACGCGCCAGGCGGGCGCGGGGGTCTCGCCCTCGACGAGGTCCGCGGGAATCTGCTCGGCTTCGCACTGGCCTAGCTTCGCGGCTTGGAGGGCCTTGCCCAGCTCTTGGACGCCCGCCTCGCCGTCGAAGCGGCGCGGATCCAGCCAAGCGCCGTCCAGGAGGAAGTCCACGAGCGGCTTGGCGTAGCCGCGGCGGTCCAGCTTGGCGTAGAGCTGCTGCACTTCGCCCCACTTCTTGAGCTCGCGCACGAGGGCGGCGCCCTTGTGTTCTTCCTTGTTGGCCAGGGTGAGGCTCCAGCCGTCCAGGGCCTTCTGGAAGAGGAACTCCTCCAGGGCGCGCTCGTCCTTGAGGTACTTCTCGGTCTTGCCCTTCTTCACCTTGTAGAGCGGCGGCTGGGCGATGTAGAGGTAGCCTCGCTCCACGATCTCCGGCATCTGCCGGTAGAAGAAGGTGAGGAGCAGGGTGCGGATGTGGGAGCCGTCCACATCGGCGTCGGTCATCAGCACGATCTTGTGGTAGCGGAGGTTCTCGACCTTGAACTCCTCCTTGCCGATGCCCGTGCCCAGGGCCTGGATGAGGATGCGGAGCTCGTTGTGGCCCAGGATCTTGTCGAAGCGGGCCTTCTCCACATTGAGCACCTTGCCCTTGAGGGGCAGGATGGCCTGGTTGGCGCGGTTGCGGCCCTGTTTGGCGGAGCCGCCTGCGGAATCGCCCTCCACGATGAAGATCTCGCTGAGGGCGGGGTCGCGCTCCTGGCAGTCGGCCAGCTTGCCGGGCAGGCCGCCGCCATCCAGCGCGCCTTTGCGGCGGGTCAGCTCCCTCGCCTTGCGGGCCGCCTCGCGGGCGCGGGCGGCCTCGATGGCCTTCTCCAGGATCGCCTTCGCTTCGCGGGGGTTCTCCTCGAAGAAGCTCGTGAGCTTCTCGTAGACGATGGTCTGGACCACGCCCTTCACTTCCGAGGAGACGAGCTTGTCCTTGGTCTGGCTGCTGAACTTGGGGTCCGGCACCTTGGCGCTGAGTACGGCGGTGAGGCCTTCGCGCACATCCTCGCCAGAGAGCGCGACCTTGGCGGACTTGAGCAGGTTGTTCTTCTCGGCGTAGGTGTTGATGACGCGCGTCATGGCGGCCCGGAAACCCTCCAGGTGCGCGCCGCCGTCGCGGTTGCGGATGTTGTTCGTGAAGCAGTAGAGCGTCTCCTGGTAGGAGTCGTTCCACTGGAGCGCCACCTCGACCGTCGTGTCCTGGTTCTCGCCGCGGATGTAGATCGGCGGCTTGTGGAGCGGGGTCTTGTTGCGGTTCAGGTTCTCCACGAAGGCGCCGATGCCGCCGGTGTTCATGAAGTCGTGGCTGTCCCCCGTGCGCTCGTCCGTGATGCGGATGTGCACGCCCTGGTTCAGGTAGCTCAACTCGCGGAGGCGCTGGCTGAGCGTCTCGAAGGAGAAGTCGAGGACGTTGTTGAAGATCTCGGTGTCGGGCAGGAACTTCACGCGGGTACCGCGCTTCGCGGTGGGCCCCACCACGGCCAGCGGCTTGTCCGCCTTGCCCCGGGTGAAGGTCATCGCGTGCTCTTTGCCGTCCTTGTAGACATTCAGCCAAAGCTTGCTGGAGAGCGCGTTGACGCAGGAGACGCCCACGCCATGGAGGCCGCCGGACACCTTGTAGGCGTTCTTGCCCTCGGTGTTGGTGTTGTCGAATTTCCCGCCCGCGTGGAGGACGGTCATGATCACTTCGGCCGCGGAACGGCCCTCTTCCTTGTGGATGTCGACGGGGATGCCGCGGCCGTCGTCTTCCACGGAGCAGGAGCCGTCCGTGTGCAGCACCACGTCGATGCGCGAGCAGTGCCCCGCCAGGGCCTCGTCGATGGAGTTGTCCACCACCTCGTAGACCATGTGGTGCAGGCCACTGCCGTCGTCCGTGTCGCCGATGTACATGCCAGGCCGCTTTCTCACGGCCTCGAGGTCTCGCAGGACGGTGATGTTGTCGGCGGTGTAGGTGTTATCGACTTCAGAGGTGGTGCGGGTCCGGGCGTCTTCCAATGTCAAATCTCTCAATCGCGTCGTGTTTGGAGCGGAGCCGGCTAGACACCGGCGGGTTGGGCGTAACGGACGGGCATGAGGATGTAGCGGAAGCTGAAATCCTCGATGCTCGGGCTCATGAAGATGCCCTGGCCCACTTCATCCTTGAACTGGTACACCACCTCTTCGCCGGGCAGCCGGTCCAGCAGCTCGGTGAGGTAGTCGATGTTGAAGGCCAGCTCCACGGGCTTCTCCTCGCCGGAGAAGGTGAGGGTCCCGAAGTTCGTGCCCTCGTCCGGGTGCTGGAATTGCACCTTCAGGTTGGGGAATTCGAAGCTGAGCCGGACATTCTTGTTGTAGTCGTCCTTCTTCAGCCCCACGAAACGCAGCGTCTTGAGGAAGCCTTCGCGGTCCACAAGGACTTTGCGGGGCAGCTCGGCGGGCAGGACCTTCTCGTAGGCCGGGTAGTTGCCGGTGACGAGCCGCGTGCTGAATTTGAGCCCGGGCAGGTCGAGGAAGAGGGTCGTCCCGTCCCAGGCCAGCTTCACATCGCCTTCGTCGGAAAGCAGGGAAGGCAGCAGGTCGAGCGCGCGCTTCGGAACGATGAGGCGGACTTCGTCTTTGAGGCGGGTCTCGCAGGGCACTTCCACCACGGCCAGGCGGAAGCCGTCTGTGGAAACGACGCGCACGGCCGTCTTGGTGAGGTGTAGGAGCACGGCCGACAAGGTCGGTTTGGTGGCGTCCCGGCTCACGGCGAGGCCGCCCAGGTGGATGGCCCGCTTCAATTTCGCTGAAGGGAGCTGCACGACAGGCAGGTCGGCGCCCGGCTCAGGCAGCTCGGGAAACCCTTCGCCAGGCTGGAGGTTGTGTTCGGAGTTCATGCCTTTGGCGCGGAGCCAAAGACGGTGGCCGCCTTCGGGCACTTCCAGGCTGAGGATGCCTTCGGGATAGACGCGAACGGTCTCGATGAATTTCTTGCCGGGAATCGCGACAGTCCATTCACCGCTGCCTTCGACGGGGAGCGTGGCTTCAAAAGCCAGCTCCATGTCCGTCGCCTTCAAAACCATCTCCTTCGGCCCAGCCTGAAGGAGAAGGTGCTGGAGGATCGGCAAGGTGACGCGCCGGTCGAGGGCGTGACGGAGGACCCCCAGAGTCCGGTCGAGCCGTTCCTTAGAGATCTGAAGGGAAGGATTCATAGCTCACCTTGATGCTGATGAAGACCCCAAGGGATTGTGGATTCGGGCATCAAAGATCCATCTTATCGGAGTTTGGGCGTGACTGCATGGCTGCGGAAAGGCTTCGATTCCAGCGGATTCCAAAGCCTCCGAACCGCGTTCCGGGACGGATTCCACAAAACCCTCTGGGGGCCCCCGCGATCACCTGTGGAAAAAGCGGAAACCCCTTTTCCTGTCATTGGATGCTGTTCAAAAGGGCGTGGACGGTTTTGTGGAATTCGGCGTCCTTCTGCATGCGGTCGCGCACTTTGTCGATGCTGTTCATCACGGTGCTGTGGTGCATGGAGAAAGCCTTACCGATCTCCGCCAGGGAGGCCTGGGCCAGTTCCCGCGCCAAGAACATCGCCACCTGCCGCGGCATCAGGGACTCGGGTTTGCGCGACTTCTTCTTCATGAGGTCCATGAGGCTGATGCCGAAAGTCTCCGCCGTGAGCCGGTAGATCCGCTCTGGGGGCACGATCGCGCTGGGCTCCTCGCCGCTGGACCCCTGGAAGGCGGCATGGGCCAAATCGAGGCTTACAGGCACACCCAGGAAGCTGGCCTGGTAGACCACCCGGGTGACCAGGCCCTCCAGATCGCGGACGCTGCCTTTGGCCTTATGGGCGATGAAGGTGAGCACATCCTCGGGCACATCTGGGAAATCCTGGAAATCAGGCTCTTCAAGCTTCCGCTTGAGGATGGCGAACCGGGTCTCGAAATCCGGCGGCTGGATATCCGCCGTGAGGCCCCATTTGAAGCGGGTGATGAGGCGGTCGTGCACGCCTTCCAGCTTCTGGGGCGGCTTATCTGAAGTGATGATGATCTGCTTGCCGTGCTGGAGCAGGTACTCGAGCACATAGAAGATCTCTTCCTGGGTGCGCTCAAGCTTGCCCAAGGTCTGGACATCGTCGAGGAGGAGCACGTCGTTCTGCTGGTACTTGCGGCGCAGCGGCTCGGTGTTGCGCCGTCCGATGGCCGCCGTCACCTCATGGAAGAACTGGTCGACCTTCAGGTAGGTGAGGCGCAGCTTCGGGTCCCGGTCCCGCAGGGCGTGGCCGATGCCCACCATGAGGTGGGTTTTGCCCAGTCCAGTGCCGCCGTAGATGAAGAAGGGGTTCATCGCGAGGGTCCCGCTGGACCGGTGCTGGTTGTCCACCACCGCCCGTGCCGCCGCGAACGCCAGCTGGCTGTTGGGCCCCACCACGAAACGGTCGAGGGTGTAGCGCTGGAACAGGACGGGAAGCTGGGATTGGGGCGAAGAGCCCGGGACCTCGCCCTCGACCTGCGCCGGCCGCGGGGCCACCTCGGCTGGCGTGGAGCCGTCCACCTGGAAGGCCAGCCTCAGCTCTTGGAGGCTTTCCTGGGACAGGGTGTCGTTGAATTCCTCCACCAGCTGCTGCTCGATCCAAAGCTTGGTCGAAGGGCTAGGCACCCGGATGAGGAGCGTGTTGTCATCCAGGCTGAGGGGCGAGCAGGGCGCGATCCACTCCTGGAAGCTCGCCTCGGATAACCGCGTGGCAAGACCCTGGCGCAGCCGTGCCCAGAGGGCCTCGGGGTTCTGCAGCGGAAGGTCGGGCATGCGACGAGAACTCCTGCCGCATGAAACCGCGGCCCATGGAAGAAGGAGTCCCACTGTAGCACTCGGCCTCATTTCAGGCGGACGCCAAGGCGCAGCTTTTGGCCCTTGAGGACTTGGCCCATTGCCGCTAGACTCGAAGGTTCGCCCGGTCCCCCGGGCCGCCCGAGGTGGATCATGAAGCGCACCTTCCAGCCGAACAACCGCCGCCGCGCGAAGACCCACGGCTTCCTTTCTCGCATGAAGACGAAGAATGGTCGCCTGGTGCTGAAGCGCCGCCGCGCCAAGGGCCGCCACGTCCTGGCCCTCTAAGCAGTCCCGTCCCGTGGAATTCCGCGGGGCTTTCACGGCGCTTCGGCGGGGCGAAATCAGCGCGCCGCCGAGAGGGTTGCGTTCACTTCTCGGCAGGGACCCGGCGCTCGATGTGCGGATCTTCCCCGGCCCCGCGGAGCCTCCCGCCCCGCGCCTGCTCGTCAACGCACCCCGCCGCGCGGGTTCCGCCGTGAAACGGAACCGCTTCCGGCGCCGGGTGCGCATGGCTTTTCTGAAGCTGATCCGCGAGGAGGCTTTCCAGGTGGGCCCCGGCCAGATCGTGTGGGTCCGGCCGGGCGCTTCGGGTTGCGACCTTCCGTTTGAAGCTCTCATGGGTCTGCTGCACCAGGCCCTCGACCGCCAGGATTCTGTATGAACAGCAGCCGCAACATGATCCTCTTCTTGGCGGGAGCCGCATGCCTTTTCGGGCTGCAGGTCCTCGTCATGCGCCATTACACACCCAAGGCCCAAGGGGCCGCGGAAGTCGCGACCCAAACCGCGTTAGCGCCAGCCAGTGCTGCGATCCAAGCGCTTCCGGCCGCGCTCCCCGAGGCGCCCAAGGCTGGACCAGTCCATGAGGTGACGGTCCAGGGCTTGAAGCTGGCCTTCGATGCCCGCAACGGCGCGCTCCGCCAAGCCACCTGGATGGACGGGACACCCTTCTTCACCCCCGAATTCCCCGGCGTGGGCGGCGCCGTCGCGGCGTTCGACAAAGTGGAAGACCAGACCGGGCCGGAGGCGACCACGGTGGTGTTCACCAACGGGACCGGAGACCGTCTCAGCTATCGCGTGCCCGCTACAGGCTTCGCCAAGGGCGGCCGCGTGGTGGAGGTGGCTTATGCCAGCACGGCGGGCCACGCATTCACCCCCCTGACCCTGCCCCTCAAGGACAAGGAAGCGACCCACCTGGGCCGCGTGATGAGCCTGGAAGAAGGCCAGCTCCACGACGTCTTATGGACGGACATTTTCCACGATCCCTTCTTCAGCTTCCTAGGGGCCAAACGCAAAGCGCTGCCCCCAGCCTCCACCCGTCTGGGCGCGGACGCGGGTGTGGACCTTTCCACCAGCAGCCAGCGCACCCATTATTTCGTGGCGCTGTGGACGCTGCCATCGGTGCCCACCGCCACCCCCTCGGGCTACGACCTGGCCCCCGGCGCGGGCCTGGCCATGAGGCTCTACCTCGGGCCTCAGGAAGCGGGCGATCTGAAGGCCTTCGACCCCGCCTTCCTCCCCATCCTCAACTTCGGTTTCTTCGGTTCCGTGGCGAAGCTCCTCTTCGTCGCCCTGAAAGCCATCCAGCGCGTGGTGCCCGACTGGGGCTGGACCATCGTGATCTTCACCATCCTGCTGCGTCTGCTGCTCTGGCCCCTCAATAGCAAGCAGATCCGCTCCATGCTCCGCATGAAGGACTTCGAGCCGCACCAGAAGGCCCTCCAGAAGAAGTACGAGAAGTTCGGCGGCGACATGGCCAAGAAGGCGGAGATGCAGAAGGAGCTCATGGAGCTCTACAAGAAGAACGGCCACAATCCCCTTGGCGGCTGCCTGCCCATGCTGGTGCAGATGCCCGTGCTCTTCGCGCTCTGGTCCATGCTCCTGAACGTTTACGACATCCACAAGGCGCCGTGGCACGCCACCTGGATCCACGACCTGAGCATGCGGGACCCCTTCTTCATCATCCCCGTCCTCATGGGCGCCTCCATGATCGCCCAGCAGATGCTGACGCCCGCCGCGGGGGTGGATCCCGCGCAGCGGAAGATGATGATGTTCTTCATGCCCATCTTCATGGTCATCGTCTTCGCGCAGTCCCCGGCCGGCCTGACCCTCTACTACCTGGTCTTCAACCTCATGGGCCTGCTCCAGACCTGGCTGGTGATGCGGGCCTACACGTCCGAGCCCATCAAGGTCTAATCAGGGAGCAACCATGAAGCGCGAGCGCGTGAGTCTCGAAGCGGTCCCCGCCCTCCTGGAAGCCTGGATGGGCCACCTGGGCCTGGATGCGAAGGCCCTGCCGCTTCCGAGCGGGGACGAAGCGGCCTTCCCGAACCGCATCGAGCTCCGGGGCGAGGACGCCTCCCGCCTGGGCGCGCAGAAAGGCTTGGCCTTGGACGCGCTCCAGCACCTGCTCCAGGAACGGGTCGGCGAGCACGACGAGGCGAAGCAGCCCTTTCTGGACGCCGGCAGCCTGCGCCTTTCGCGCATGAAGGAATTGAAGGTCATGGCCCATTTCGCGGCGGACAAAGCCCGGGAACTGGGGGCCTACACCTTCGCGCCCCTGAGCCCCCGCGAGCGCCGCTGGATCCACATGGAGATCTCGACCCTCGGCGGCCTCTCCACCGAAAGCGAGGGCACCGGCCACTTCAAGGCCCTCAAAGTCATCAAGCAGTAGTCTGGGGGTCGTGAACACCGAGCCCATCGCCGCCCCGGCCACCCCGCTCCTGCCGAGCGCCGTGGCGATCCTGCGGGTGTCGGGCCCGGATTTGGCCTCCCGCCTTTCCCCCCTTCTACACCTGCCCGCGCCCCAGCGGGCGGCCCTGAGGCGCCTGCGATGGAGCGGTCCTCAGGGCGCCTTCAACGAACAAGCCCTGGTGCTCTTCTTTCCCGCTCCCCACAGCTACACGGGTGAGGATGTCGTCGAGCTCCAGATCCATGGGAACCCCCTGCTCGCCCGCCGCCTCCTCGACCACTTGGGCGCCCTGGGCATCCGCTTGGCGGAGCCCGGGGAGTTCACGCGACGGGCCCTTTTGAATGGGAAGCAGGGCCTGCTTGAGGCCGAGGCGTTGCGGGACCTGGTGGACGCGAGCACTGACCAACAGCTTCGGCAGGCCCAAGCCCGCCAAGGGGGAATCCCTGAATGGCTGTCCAGGGCGCGGAATCGTCTGGCCCCCTGGATCGCACGCGCCGAGGCTGCGGTGGATTATGGAGAGGAAGAGGGCCTCACCCTCGATCTGGCCGCCCTAAAAAATGAAGCACAAGAACTTGGTTCCATGTTCCATGTGGAACAAGTACGCTCCGCCGCTGCCCGGTGGCTCCGGGATGGCATCAGGGTCGTCCTGGTGGGGAGGCCCAACGCAGGGAAAAGCACCCTTTTCAACGCTTTGGCAGAAGAGGACCGGGCCATCGTGACGAGCCAGCCGGGCACCACCCGGGATGTGTTGGAGGTCCGGACCGAATGGCGGGGCCTGCCGCTGCTGCTTTTCGACACGGCTGGCATCCGCGCGACCGATGGGGAAGTGGAAATCCTGGGGATCGCACGCATCCAAGGGCTGCTGGAACGGGCGGACCTGGTCCTGCACTTGATTCCGGCCACCGATGCCGGTCCCGATCCCGAAGTCCTGGCCATGCTCGGAGGGCTGGGAGCCAAGACGTTGGAGGTGCGCACCCTGGCGGATCTGGCCCCGGGAGCGGGTTTGCGCGTCTCGGCGGCCACCGGCGACCTAAGCGACCTGGAACAAGCCCTGATTCAACGGTTTTTGGGGAATCAGGCCCCGGAGGCCCTGTTGGGGGCCCTTGCCACCGCCCGCCAGCTGCGGATTCTGGATGCCCTCTTGGAGCAGGTGGATCTCGTGCTCCAGTTGCGGGAGGGCGCGCCCCCGGAAATGGCCGCCAGCCTCCTTCAGGGAGCCTGGTCCCTTCTTCTTCGTCTTACAGGCGAGGACCGGGCTGAAACCTCCCTGGACGAGCTCTTCAGCGGCTTCTGCCTCGGGAAATAGCCCCTACACTGGATCTTTGGAGACGCCATGCAGCCGGGGTATGAAGCGGTCATCGGCCTGGAGGTCCATGTCCAGCTGCGCACCCGCTCCAAGATGTTCTGCGCTTGCCGCAATGCATACGGCGCGATGCCGAACGCCCTCACTTGCCCCGTGTGCCTGGGGCTACCCGGCGCCCTGCCCGCCTTGAACCGGGAGGCGGTCGCTTTCGGACTCCGTTTGGCGGCGGCCGTGGGAGCTGAAGTGAACCCTTCCAGCCCCTTCTACCGAAAACAGTATTTCTACGCGGACCTGCCCAAGGGGTACCAGATCACCCAAGGGCCTCTCCCCCTCATGTCAGGCGGGGCCGTGGAGATCTCGGGCGACCCCTCGGTCCGGGCCCAGCCGGGACCGGTCGAGATCCAGCTCGAGCGGGCGCATCTGGAGGAGGACGCAGGCAAGTCCAGCCACGGAGCCGAACCTGCCGTTTCCTGGGTGGACCTGAACCGGGCCGGGGTTCCCCTGATCGAAATCGTGGGCGCTCCCGATCTCCGCAGCCCCCTGGAGGCCTACGACTACCTCAAGGCGCTCCACCAGCTGGTCACCTGGATCGGCATCTGCGACGGGAACATGGAGGAGGGCTCCTTCCGCTGCGACGCGAACGTGAGCGTCCGCCGCACCGGAGCCCGGGCCTTCGGGACCCGCGTGGAAGTGAAGAACCTCAACTCGTTCCGTTTCGTGAAGCAGGCCCTTAGCTACGAAGTGGACCGCCATATCCGGGCCCTGGAGGACGGGCAGGTCCTGATTTCTGAAACCAGGGGCTTCGACCCTGCCTCTGGAGGGACCTGGGTACAGCGGACGAAGGAGGGGGCCATGGACTATCGCCCCTTCCCCGAACCCGATCTCCCCGTCCTGGAGGTCACCAGGGAGGAGGTACTGGCCGCGAAGACGGGTTTGCCGGAGCTTCCAGCCCAGCGGAAGGCCCGTTTCCAGGCCGCTTTCGGCCTGGGCGAGGAGGAGGTGGGGACCCTGCTCCAGACCCGGGCGTTCGCGGATTATTTTGAGGCCCTGGCAAGCGCCTGCGGGGAGGGGAGGGCCGCCTCCTCCTGGATGCTGGGGGAGGTCAGCCGCCTTTTGAATGCCTCCGGCGGGTCCATTGAAGCCTTTCCGGTGCCGCCCCAGGCCCTCGGCGAACTCGTCCGGCTCGTCCTGGACCGGGTTGTCAGCCTGGGGACCGCGAAAGAGATCGTTCTCCCGGCGCTGTTGGCGGGCGAAGGCCGCGCCGCTGAGATCGTGGCGAGCAGGGGGCTGGGCCAGGTCCAGGACCGGGCCGCGCTGACAAGCCTGGTGCAAACCGTCCTGGCGGCCCATCCTGCCCAGGTGGCTGAAGTGCGCGCGGGGAAAGACAAACTGCGGGGGTTTCTCGTGGGGCAGATCATGAAGGCCGGGGAGGGCAAGGTGGACGCCCGTCTCGTCACTGAAATCCTTTCGGAGGAACTGGACCGATGACCAACCTGCCCCGTTCCTTGGAAGCCTACGTCAGCGGCGTCGGGATGCTCTGCTCCCGCTGCGGCGCGAAAGTGGTGGATGCGATCCCGCCCCCGGACGGCGAGCGCTACCTGTGCCCCAGCTGCGCCCTGCCGATCCCCGTCGCCGATGACGACCTGACCCGGGCCGCGCTCTCGGATCCGGCCGCCTTCGATGAGCCTGCGCCTTCCGGTCCCACGGCCTGGCGCCTGGTGACCCTTCTCGGCATCGCGATCCTCGCCTTGGCCGGGATCTTCTGGCTACGCTGACCCACGAATCGGAGCTTCCATGAGCGCATCCAAGCATCCCGAGTGGGGCCCCACGACCACCGCCATTCACGCGGGCCGGCGGCATAACCCGACCCGGGCAGTGACGACGCCCATCTTCCAGACCTCGGTCTTCGAGCTGAAAGAGAACCGGGAGGGCGCGGATTTCGCCTCCAGCATCGAACCCTCGACCTTCTACACGCGATGGGGGAATCCCAATTTCGCGGAGGTCGAGGAAGTGCTCGCGGCCCTGGAGGGGGGTGACCGCGCCCTGGTCACTAGCTCGGGTATGAGCGCCTTCGCGACGGTTCTGGAGGCCCATCTGCGCCCGGGCGACCATGTGGTGGCTCCGGAGGCCATCTACCTCGGGACCGAGCAGCTCCTCCGCCGCTGGGAAGAACGCCACAGCCTTTCCATCACCTGGATCCACAACACCTTGGACGCCGCGGAATGGGAAGCGGCCCTGACCGAGAAGACGCGGATGATCTGGGTGGAAACACCCTCCAACCCCACCCTGGCCATCACGGACCTGGCGGCCATAGCCGCCCTTGGCAAGACGAGGAACATCCTCACCGTGGCGGACAACACCTTCGCCAGCCCCATCCATTGCCGCCCCCTGGAGCATGGCTTCGACCTCAGCGTGTCCAGCGCCACCAAGTATCTGGGCGGCCATTCGGATGTCACGGCGGGGGTCCTCGTGGGAGCCGAGGCCCTGGTGGTGCCCTGCTGGCATGTGGCCAAAGTGATGGGCCCCACCCTGGATCCCATGGCCGCCTGGCTCCTGCACCGCGGCCTCAAGACCCTGGCGCTCAGGGTCCGGCGGGCCTCGGACAACGCCCAGAGCCTGGCCCAGTGGCTGCTCTGGCAGCCCCAGGTGAGCCGCGTGGACTACCCAGGCCTTCTGGACCACGCCGGCTACGAGATCGCGGCGCGCCAGATGGACAAGGGCTTCGGCGCCATGCTGAGTTTCGAGCTGACGGGGGGAGTGGAGGCGGGGCGCCGCTTCTGCGAGGCCCTGGAAATCATCACCCGGGGGGTCTCCCTCGGGGGCGTGGAAAGCCTCATCCAGCACCCGGCTTCCATGAGCCACCTGCGGACATCCAAAGAAGTGAAGGCCAAGCTGGGCATCACGGACGGCCTGCTCCGGCTTTCCGTGGGCATCGAGGATGGGGCCGACCTGCGTGCGGACCTGGAGCGCGGTTTCCAGGCCATGGTCAAGGAGCGGGCCAGCTCCGGCTCCACGCGGTCCAAGGCGGAGGATCCGGCATGAGGCTGTTGCTCAACGGCGCGGAGCGGGAAGCCCCGGTCCTTGGCACGGTGGCCGACCTGAGCGCCTGGCTCGCCCTTCCCGCCTTCGGCACCGCCATCGAGCTGAACGGAGAGGTCATCCGGCGGGGCGAACAGGCCGCCACGCCCTTGAATGAGGGGGACCGCCTGGAGATCGTGCGTCTCGTGGGCGGGGGCTAGACCCGATAGACCTGCCAGCGCCCGCCTTCGAAAGAAGCCTCTGCCCGGAGGCGCCAAAGACGGGGCAGATCGAGCGCCACCGGGGGTCCGCCAGCGGGCCGGTCCGATTGGAAGCGGTGGAATTCGTCCACCAGGCCCTCGGCCAGGAAGGTTCCGGCCACCCGGGCGCCGCCCTCCACGAGCACGCGGCCGACGCCCTTGGCGACCAGCTCATGCAGCAGGTGGCGGAGGCTGCATCCGCCAAGCCCAGGAGGAAGGCGGAGATCCTCCACGCCCCGGATGGGAGGCGCTTCCGAAGCCAGGGCCCGGAGCACGGGTTGCCCCCCGACGGGATGCCAGACCCGGTGGGAGGCAGGAAGCCGTCCCTGCCCATCCAGGACCACCCGCCAGAACACGCGATGGGCCAGCACGGGGCCGGGCCATCGGTCGGTCAACTGGGGGTCATCCGCCGCGATGGTCCCCCGGCCCACGACGATGGCGTCCGAGGCCCGGCGGAGCGCGTGTGCGAAGGCTTGGATGGAGGGTGGCGTGACCGCCGTCCTTTGACCGGGCTCCCCCAGAGCGCCGTCCGACCCGAGGGCGAGCTTGAGGGACACCCAAGGCAGGCCGGTGCGGATGAGCTTGAAAAAGGGCGCGTGGAACCGGGCGCAGGCCTCACCCAGAACACCTTCCGCGACCAGCACTCCGTGGGCGCGGAGGATGGCGAGGCCTCCGCCATCCACGCGCGGGTTCGGATCCCGGACTCCGACGACGACCCGGGAGATCCCCGCCTGCAGAAGCGCTTCCGTGCAAGGAGGCGTACGGCCATGGTGGCAGCAGGGCTCCAGCGTGATGTAGGCCGTGGCGCCATCCACATCCTCGCCCCGCCCCTCCGCGTCCCGGAGGGCCATGATTTCCCCGTGGGGATCTCCGGCCCGGGTGTGGGCGCCTTGACTCAACACCCGCCCGTCCCGGACGATCACGCAGCCCACGGGCGGGTTGGGGCTGGAGAGCCCGACCCCCTGAAGGCCGGCTTTCAGGGCCAGGGCCATGAAGCGGTCATCGCCCTGGAGTGTCTCCGGGTCCGGCCAGGGCCCGCCGCTGGCGAGCTCCCAGGCGAGGGCGGAGGTCAGTTCAGACATCCAATAGCCCATCCACGAAGGCGGCCGCATCAAAGGGGATCAGATCGTCCACGCCTTCCCCCACGCCCACAAAGGCGATGGGCAACCGAAGGCGCTCCAGGATGGGCACGACCACGCCGCCCTTGGCGCTGCCGTCCAGCTTGGTGAGCACCAGGTCCGTCACGCCCGCGGCCTGCTTGAACGCCTCGGCCTGCTGGAGGCCGTTCTGGCCCGTGGTGGCGTCCAGCACGAGCAGGACACGGTGAGGAGCGTCCGGCAGCACCTTCTGGAGGCTGCGCCGGATCTTGTCCAGCTCCTTCATGAGGTGGTCCTTCGTGTGGAGACGGCCCGCGGTGTCGACGAGCACCCAGGGCAGGTCCTTGGCCTTGGCGCTCGTGGCGCCATCGAAGGCGATGGCGGCGGGATCTCCACCCATCTGGTTGCGCACCACCGGCACGCCCGCCCGCTGCCCCCAAGCTTCCAGTTGATCGATGGCCGCGGCCCGGAAGGTGTCCCCCGCCACCACCAGGACGCCTTCACCCCGGGCTTTCAAATGGGCCGCCAGCTTGCCCAGCGTGGTCGTCTTGCCTACGCCGTTGACGCCCACGAGAAGCACCACTTGGGTGCCGCTCGCCACGAAGGGCCGGGAGGGCTGCTGCCGGATCACCTTGAGCAATTCGTCCCTCAGGATGGCCTTGGGGTCGATCTCGCCCTGGCGTTTCAGCTCAGAGCGCAAGCGGGCCATGAGCCGGTCCACGGCGTGGACGCCGAGATCCGCCTGAAGCAGCAGATCTTCGAGCTCTTCCAGCTGGCCTTCGTCCAGCGTGCGGAGCCCCAACAGGTGCCCCAGGGGGCGCAGCACCGCTTCCTGGGTCCGTTTCAACCCCTGTTTGAATTTATCGAAAAGCCCGCCGAGCATCGCCAAATCTGGACCCCTAAGAGATGTTCCACATGGAACTACCGGGCTGAGGCCCTATGCCCCGTCTTGGCTGGCGGGTGCACATAAGCCTCGGCCTCCGCGAGGTCTTTCCGGATCTGCGCATCCACGGGATTGCCCGCCACGGCCGCGCGCAAATCCTTGAGGCCGTCTTCGTTCCGGCCAAGCCGAAGCTCAGCCATGCCACGGTTGTAGTGGGCTTCCCATTCGTTTGGATTCAAATCGATAGACGTGCTGAGCGCGTCGACCGCCTCCGCCCATGCCCGTTTGGCATTCAGGCAACGGCCCAAGTTGTTCCAGGCCATGGCTTGGGAGGGATCGCCTTGCAGGGCTTGCCTGAGCAGGGGTTCCGCGTCCAGGAAGCGCTCCTGCCGCGCGAGCGCCTCGCCCTTCCATCCCAGCGCTTGGGGGTCGGTCGGCTTCGCGGCGAGCATCTCTTCTGAGCAGCGTTCGAGGCCCGGCCAATCGAGCGCGTTCCGGGCCTCGACACAGGCGTTGAAGAAGCCGTCGGCATGGCCGAGCTTCCCGTTTTGCTCATGAGCCGCTTCGGCCTCGGCGTGGCGGTTCAGCGCGCTCAGGGCCTGGGCCCGCTCGAGGCGGGGGATGCTGAGCTGGGGCCCGCTTTGGGCTTCGAGCTGCGGGATCACCGCGTCGCAGATTTCCAGGAGCCGGGGCCAGCGGCCCGACTTCTGCAGCGCCTTCAGCCAGCTGTTCAAGTTGGCGCCGCGCTGCTTGGGCGTCAGGGTCTCGAAGTAGTCCGCCAGGGCCGCCCACTGCTGGGCCTTTTCGAGTTCAGAGATTCGCGGACCAGGATCGGAGATCGCGACCTGGATGGGAGGCGTCTGGATGAGCCACAGCATCTTCGC
>DATJFC010000390.1:0-4317 GCA_035495995.1 Holophagaceae bacterium | reverse complement strand
CGCCGGTGGCCACCCATCACCAGATCACGGCCGCCGGGAAGATCCTCAAATACACGGCCACGACCGGCTTCATGCCGCTCGTGAACGACAAAGGCGATCGCGAAGCCAAGCTCTTCTACACGGCCTACACGGTGGATGGTGGCGGCGCCTCCCGGCCCCTCATCTTCGCGTTCAACGGCGGTCCCGGCTCCTCCTCGATCTGGCTGCACATGGGGTGCATCGGCCCGAGGCGCGTCCAGCTCTTGCCGGACGGCCAGCTGCCGCCTCCGCCCTTCCATCTCGTGGACAACGCGGACACCTGGCTGGACCAGGCGGACCTCGTCTTCATCGACCCGGTCGGCACCGGCTTCAGCAAGGCGGAGAAGCCCGAGGACGCCAAGAACTACTGGAGCCTCAAGGGCGATGTCAGCTCCGTGGCCGACTTCATCCGGCTCTACCTCACCCGCAACGAGCGTTGGACCTCGCCACTCTTCCTGGCCGGCGAGAGCTACGGCACCACGCGGGCCTCAGCGCTCTCCGGCTACCTGATGAACCACGGCATCGCGCTGAACGGCGTGATCCTCATCTCCTCGATCATGAACTTCCAGACCGCCGAGTTCGCCCACGGCAACGATCTGCCCTCCGAGCTCTTCCTGCCCAGCTTCGCGACGACCGCCTGGTACCACAAGAAACTCCCCGCCGACCTGCAGGCGCTTCCCGTGGCCGAGCTGGCTTCCCGGGCCCGCGCCTTCGCCTCGGGCGAGTACCGCGAGGCGCTCTACAAGGGCGACACGCTGACGGCCCCGGAGAAACAGGCCATCGCCGACAAGGTGGCGCGCTTCACCGGCCTGAGCTCCGCCTACGTCATGCAGGCGAACCTCCGCCCCTACCCCACCGCGGAGCTGCTCCGGAGCCAGAACCGGATCATCGGGAGGCTGGACAGCCGCCTGATGGAGATGCCCGCCGACGGCGCCGCCGAGATCGCGGAGAACGATCCCCTCATGACGGCCATCACCGCGCCCTACACCTCCTGCTTCAACGACTACGCCCGGCGCGAGCTCGGTTTCGAGACCGATGACGCCTACGAGACGCTCAGCTACAAGGTGAACGGCGCCTGGAAGTGGGACTCCGACAACCAGTCCGTGGACACGAGCGGCGACCTGGCCGCGGCCTTCCGCAAGAACCCCTACATGAAGCTCATGGTGGCCAACGGCTACTACGACCTGGGCACGCCCTTCTTCGCCACCGAGTACACCCTGGACCACCTGGGCCTGGAACCCGCCCAGCGGGCCCGCATCACCCTCGGTTTCTACGAATCCGGCCACATGATCTACATCGATGACGCCGCCCGAGCCAAGCTCCGCGGCGACGTGCGGACCTTCATCGACGGCGCGCTGAAGCGCTGAAGAGCAGTCCAGCGATTCCTGCGAGGGGACCTCATTCCTATCGCAGGAATCGCTGATTGGCTTTTACTGCACCGCGAGCAACAGGCCCTTGAGGTAGAAGCCTTCGGGGTGGTTCAGCGAATAGGGATGGTCTTCCGGCTGGCCGAGATGCGCGATCACGCGCGCGTCCCGTCCGGCTTCGAGGAGGGCCGTCCACACGGCTTCCTGGAAGCGCGTGCGGTCCAAATGCTGGCTGCAGGAGAAGCACCAGAGGAGGCCGCCCTCCGCCGTCGCGCGGGCGCCGAGGCGGAACACGTCCTTGTAGGCCTTGAAGGCCTGGGGCACGTCCTGGCGGCGCTTGGCGAAGGCGGGCGGATCCACCACGACGCGATCGAAGGAGGCCGGCTCCAGCTGGCGCATGAGCTCGAAGGCGTCGCCTTCCATCCGCGTGTGGATCGCGGGGTCCAGTCCGTTGGCTTCCCAGTCCTTCTCGCAGGCGTCCAGCGCGCCGGCGCTGGTGTCCAGCGTGGCGACCTCGAAGGCGCCGCCCAGGCCCGCCTGGATGGAGAAGCCGCCGGTGTAACCGAAGGCGTTGAGCACCCGCGCGCCCTGCGAGAGCGTGCCCAGCTTCAGCCGGTGCTCGCGCTGGTCCAGGAAGAAGCCCGTCTTCTGCCCCTTCATCAGGTCCACGCTGAGCTTCGCCTTGCCTTCGCGGATGATGACCGGCCCCGGAAGGCTCCCCTTGAGGATGCGGTTCACGGGCTGGAGGCCTTCCTCCTTGCGGCCCGACTGGCTGCGCTCCACGAAGACCGAGCACCCTTCGCGCTCGGCGAGGCTCCTCAACACGGGCCACCAGATGTCCCGCACGGCTTCGAGGCCCGCGGTGCCCACCTGGAGGACGAGGGCTTCAGCGTAGCGGTCCACCACCAGGCCAGGCAGGAAGTCGCCTTCGCCGAAGATCCAGCGGCAGCCGCCTTGGGGATCCCAGAGCCCGAGGGATTTCCTCAGCGCCAGCGCGGTCTCGAATCGCTCACGGAAGAAGGCCTCGTCCAGGGGCGCCTCTTCGAAGCGGAAGATGCGCACCGAGAGCGGGTTCGCGGCAGAAGCCGTGCCCACGGCGAGCACACGGCCCCTGGAATCCGCCAACCGGACCAGGGACGATTTCGGCGGTTCTTCCAGGGCGCCCGAGAGGATCCAGGGATGCCGCTTGCCCAGCAGGTCTTCCTTGCCGGCTTTGAGTTTGAGGATGGGATAGGGCCACGCCATGCCTTCACTCTACCGGAGCGCCCGCCCACACTGAGGAAATGCGCGCCTGGCTCCTCCTCCTGATCTGCGCCGTCCTGGGCGCCCAGCCCAAGGTGGTCCTCCTCAGCTTCGACGGCCTGGCCGCGCGGAAGTTCAACCCCCGCACCATGCCGCGGATGTGGAAGCTGAGCCGCGAGGCTGCCGTGGGCGAAGGCGTTCCGCCCTTCCCATCCACGACCTTCAACGGCCACGCGACGATCGCCACGGGCTGCTGGCCCGAGCACCACGGCATCGTGGGCAACAGCTTCGTGGATCCGAAGGAAGGCTTCGTGCCCTACACCGCGACCGCCGAGGAGCTGCTGCGCGAGCCGCTCTGGATCGCCGCCCAGCGCAGCGGCGTGAAGGCCGCCGTCTACCACTGGCCCTGCGCCACGGGACCTTGGCAGGGCGAAAGCCCCTGGCGTCTGGAGCCCTTCAAGGCAGGCACGACAGACGCCGACGCCCTGGCCTTTTGCGACGCCGCCTTGAAGGACGGCGCTCAGCTCGTCATGGCCTACCTCGGCGGCATGGACGAGGAGGCCCACCGGCATGGCCCCGACAGCCGCGAGGTCTTCCGCAAGCTGCGGGCCACGGACGCCCTGCTGGCGCCCTGGATCCGGCAAACGCGCGCGGCGGACCCGCAGCTGCGCATCATCCTCTGCGCCGATCACGGCTTCGCCCGGGTGCCGCGGATGGTCTCGCTTCCGAAACTGATGAAGGGCATCCCCGCGCGCATCATCGCGCATGGCGGCAGCGCCTTTGTCTACCTGGACCGCGCGGAGGACGCTGACGCGGCCCTCGCGCGCCTGAACAGCGCCCGCTTGAGCGCATGGCGGCGGGCGGACCTGCCCGAGCGCTTCCACCTAGCCGGCTCACCCCGCGTAGGCGACATCATCGTCTCCGCGCCGCTGGGCACCTGGCTCAGCGAGGGGAAGGACGCCGCCCAGCTCGCCAAGGAACGAGAGGGCCGCGTGGGCTGCCATGCCTTCGATCCCGCCTATCCGGCCATGCACACCTGGCTCGTCGTCTTCGGCCAGGGCCGCGCCCAGCTTGGAAGGGTTCCGCTCTGGGATCTCGCCCCCAGCGCGGCAGACCTGCTCGGCATCCACTGGCAGCAAGCGCCGGACGGAACCGCGGTCGCCTCCTTGCGCTAACGCTTCAGCGCCTTCTTCAACGCCGCGACCAGCCGCTCGACTTCATCATCTGCCGCGCCAGGAAGCATCGAGACGCGGATGACGCTGCGCGCTTCGGCCTCGCTGTAACCGAGGCTCATCACGGCGTGGCTGGGCTTCACGGCGCCGCTGTGGCAGGCGCTGCCGGTGCTCACGGCGACGCCGTCGAGGTCGAGGGCCATCTGCACGGCTTCTCCGTTGTGGCCGCGCAGGAGCAGGCAGCTCGTGTTCGGAAGCCGCGGCTGGTCCCGGCCGATGGCTTCGAAATCCGAGGACCAACCCAGCACTTCGGCTTCCAGCGCGTCGCGCAGGGGCGCCAGCGCGGCGTTGGCCTCCAAGCGCTCCGGAAGGTGCTTCGCCGCGGCGGCGAGGCCGAGGATGGCGGGCGTGTCTTCGGTTCCGCCGCGGCGGCGGCGTTCCTGGGGGCCTTCCATGACCGGCTCCCAGGGCAGGCCGGGCCGCATCCAGAGCAGGGCCGCGCCGCGCGGGCCGCCCAT
>DATJFC010000389.1:0-2013 GCA_035495995.1 Holophagaceae bacterium | reverse complement strand
GCTGGCGGATGAGGTCGCCGTAGTCCAGGGCGCCTTCGGCCGCCTTCAGCGCCTCCAGTTCGGCGCGGGTCGCGTGCGCGAGGACCTGGAGCCCCAGCGAGATCCAGGGGAAGTCCTGGAGGTCGCCGATGGCGGCGCGGGCGGGCTCGGGGATGGCGTTCCACCAGACGGGGTCGTGCCCCTTGGGGCGTTTCCAGTCCCGCGCCGCCAACGCCACATCCCGCGGCGTCGGCGCCTCGCGGAGGGTCGTCTCGATCTGGGCCGCCAGCTCCGCGAGCGGTTTCCGGGACTGGGCCTTGAGCGCGGCCTCGGCCTCCGCCAGTCGCGCGAGGATCGCGGGGCCGTCGAAGGCCGCGACGCGATCGGCGAGATCCTCATCGGTGGGGCCGAGGCGTGGCAGCTCCGGCAGCATTTCCAGCACCCAGGCTTCGAGGCGAACGGGGCCCGGCCCCGCCACGAGCGTTTCCCACATCGCGCGGTCCTCGCCCGCGAGGCCCTTGCGCAGCGCGGCCTGGAAGGCGCGGGAGGCGAGCCCGGAACCTGGGGCCAGCTTCGCGTCCAAAGGCCGGCCCGCTTCGAAGGCGCGTTCCTGCAGCGCCTGCTGGCAGAAGCCGTGGATGGTCGTGATGGTGGCGCGCTCCAACTCCCGCCGGGCTTCGCCCAGGCGCTTCGCCTCCGCCTCAGTCCTGGCCTCGCGGAACGCGGCGGCGAGCCCCGCCCGGACGCGCTCCCGCAGCTCCACCGTGCCCTTGCGCGTGAAGGTGACGGCGAGGATGCGGTCCAGCTTCGTGCCCAGCTCCGCTTCGCGCAGCACCATTTGGAGCAGCGTGTAGGTCTTGCCCGTGCCGGCGCTGGCGGTGATGGCGCCGTGGCCGCGGCCCAGCCGCTGGAGAAGGTCTTCGCTCATGGCGCGTCCTCCTCCAACAGCGGGCCGAGACGGAAGGCCAGCTCCCGCATCGCCGCCTCCCGGTCCGGCGCGGGCAGGCCGCGCAGCAGGGAGCCCGGCAGCACGCTCCAGGGTTCGCGGCGCCGGTCCTGGCGCTCGATCCAGTCCGCGGGTTCCATCATCCGCTGGGTCCGCGCGTAGCCGGCCGGGAGCCGGCGAAGGGGGCCGCGGCCGAGCATGGCCTCGATCCAGGCCTTGAGGCGCGCGCGCGCGGCCTCGGGGCTTGGAGCCGCCACCTGGCGCTCCGCGGTCTTCCCGCCGCCGTCCACGATGAGGAAGCGCTCCGGCGCGGGAAGGCCCGCCGCCGCCAGCGCGGTCTGATCCACCAGCAGGCCCAGCTGCCGCGCGAGCCTCCGCTCCGTGCCCAGATCCCTGCCGCGGTCCACCTCCGCCAGATGGTCCGCGTGCACGAAGGCCGTCCGGCCTTCGAGGCTCACCGCCACCGCGCGCCCCGCCACGCTCGCCTCGATGCGCAGCGCGTCGTGGATCATGTCTCTGGCCTGGTCGCCGCTCCCGAAGCGATGGATATGGTGGACCCCGTCCGCGAGCGCTCCCATCCAGGCTTCGATGCGTTCCCACGAGGCGTGCTTCGCGGCGGCGCCCAGGGCTCCCAGCGGCGCGCGCCCTTCCAGCTCCAGGTCGCGCCAGCCCGCTTCGAGCGCCGTCATCGGATGCCCGCCACTCAGACGCGCGGCGAGGATCTCGCGCTCGAGCCTCGCCGCGTCGGAATCGCCCGCCACGACCGGCTCCTGATCCAGCGCGGCTTCGTCCTCCTCCTCGCCGCGCAGGCCCAGACGGGCCCGCGCGAAGCCCTCCGCGGGTTCCAGGAGCCAGGCGCGGAGCTGGGCGAGGGTGAGGCGCAGCGTGTCCGGCGGCGGCTCCGCCTCGGGCAGCGGCGGCAGGACGGGCCGTTCGCCAAAGGTGAGCGCGCGCGCCTCCGCCGCCGCGCCCGGCGCGAGGCTGCGCAGCCTGGCGGACGGCGTGAAGTAGGCCGGATCGAAACGCCGCAGGGGGTGCTCCTCGATGAGCGCGGCGGCGTCGCCGGTCATCGCCTGGACGATCTCCAG
>DATJFC010000388.1:0-6878 GCA_035495995.1 Holophagaceae bacterium | reverse complement strand
ATGTCGGGCCTGCGCAAAGCGCTCTCGAAGCGCGTGGAGCTGCGCTTCCTTGACCCGCTGGAAGGGGCGCAGGAGGCCAGGCTCGCCGATCTCGGCGCGCTGCATGAATCGCGGAACGGCTACTACGACCTGGAATTGAAGGACGCCGATCCGCTCTCGCCCTTCCGCTGGGCGGAATCGAATGGCGCCGTGCTCGTGCAGGTGACGCCCCGCCACGACCGCCTGGATGAAGTGCTGCTGCGCGCCCTGCACCCGGAGAACGCCTGATGCCCATCTATGCTCCGAGCCTGCCGCCGAAGCCGGACCTCTCCATGGGCCAGCCCCCCGCGCTGGTCATCGCCCGCTTCGACCTGCGCCGCATCCTGCGCCAGAAGATGGGCCGCTTCTTCGGCTTCGTCTTCACGATGATGCTCATCTGGCGCCTGGGCTATGTGTACATCTACTACCTGAAGGACCAGAACGCGGTCATCGGCAAGATGCTGGAAGCGGCCGCGCCCGTGCTCTCCCAAGGCGCGGAATGGCACGCGGACATGCTGGGAGGCTGGCTCACCTACCTGCTCTGGTTCCTCGTGGCGCTCATCGGCGGCGGCCTCGTGGCGCGGGATTCGCTCTACCGCGTGCGGCCCCTCATGTACGCGCATCCGGTGAAGCCCTCCGACTACTGGATCGCCAAGCTCGCGCTCTCCGCCCTCGTGCCCTTCGCGGTGCTGCTGCCCTTCGCGCTGCTTCCCTGGCTGCTCTCCGTCGGGCTCACGGGCCTGCACGGCGTCATGTGGGCCACGACGCCCTTGCGTCTCCTACCCGCGGCGCTCCTCATCGCCCTGCTCATGGGTTCCGTCGCAAGCGGCGCCTCCAGCCTCGCGAGCACGCCCCGCGCGGGCATCGGCTGGGTCATCGGCGTGGCGCTGGGCCTCGAGGCCCTGGGCGGCATGCTCTACGGCCTCCTCGGCAGCGGGTCCTGGATGGCCCTCTCCCCCATGAGCCTCGCGGCTGAATGGCCGAAGCTGCTCTGCGGCTCCGCCAACGGGGTCTTCGGCTGGGTGCCGGCGTTCATCGGGACGGCGGGCCCCCTCGCGCTCTGGACTTTCATCCTCAAGGCCCGCACGAAGCCTTCGGAGGCGGTGCTGTGATCAAGCTCGAACGCGCCTCCCTGCGCTACGGCGCCGTGCTGGGCCTCAGCCCCACGAGTTTCGAACTGCCCGAAGGCGGCGGCATCGTCGGCCTCCTCGGCCCCAACGGCGCGGGCAAGTCCACGCTGCTGCAGCTGCTCTCGGGCCTGCTGCCCCCCAGCGGCGGTTCCGTGGAAGTCTTCGGCCAGGCGCCCTACCGCAATCCCGCCGTGCTCGCGCAGATCGGCCTCGTGCCGGAGGGCGACCGCCTGCCCGTGGGCTTGAAGGGCCGCGGCTGGCTCCGCATGATGGGCCGCCTGTCCGGCCTCGACGGCGCGCCGCTGGAAGCCGCGATGGCGAAGGCCCTCGACACCGTCGGCATGGCCGAGCGGGCGGACCTGCCCTTCCCGCGCATGTCCATGGGCAAGCGCCAGCGCATGCGCCTCGCCCAGGCGCTCATGCACGCGCCCAAGCTGCTCATCCTCGACGAGCCCTTCAACGGCCTCGACCCGGAGGCGCGCCTCACGCTCATGGCCCTGCTGCGGGAACTGGCGGACGGCGGCACCCGCGTCCTCGTCTCCAGCCACATCCTCTCCGAAGTGGCCCAGCTCACGGACCGCATCCTCCTCCTCTTCCGCGGAAGGCTCCTGGCGGAGGGCGGCATCTCCGAGATCCGCCAGCTGCTGGACCGCCATCCCGTGGAGCTGCGCCTCAGCGGCGAGGCCCGCGCCCTGGCCCGCTGGGCCGTGGAGCAGCCGGAGCTGGTGGCGCTGGCGCTGGAGGAGTCGGCGGCGGTGCTGAGCATCCGCAACCCGCGGGATTTCCTGCCGCGCCTGCAGAAGGAGGCGGCGAAGGGCGGCCTGCCTCTCACGGGCCTCGACCCGCTGGACCTCAACCTCGAAGCGGTCTTCCAGTACCTCACGAAGGATCACGCATGAGCGCCGTCACGCCCTTCCAGACCGCGCGCGCGCTGGCGGCCGGCTACGCGCCCCGCGTGCTCCAGCCCCGCGGCTGGGTCCTCGCCGCACTCGTGCTCGCGCCCGTGGGGCTCGTGCTCGCGATCTCCGCCGTCGCCGCCATGCAGGGCCATTCCCTTTCGCCCGGCGTGACGCTCACGGTCTTCCACACGATCCTCGCGAAAGCCACGCTGCCCATCATGGCGCTCATCGCCGCCTCCGCCGGCATCCGCGAGGATCTCGAACAGCGCACGCTGCCGCTGCTGCTCACCCGGCCCGCGGCCGTGTGGGCCATGCCGCTGGGCAAGGGCCTGCCCTGGTTCGCCTGGGGCGCGATCTGGCTCACCGCCGCGAGCCTGGGCCTGCAGATCCTCGGCGGCGATCCGGGCCTGCTCATGGGCCGCATCGGCGCCCTCGTCGGCGCCTGGTGGGGCGAGCTCGCCTTCGTGGCGCTCTTCGGCCTCGTCTTCAAGCGGGGCACGCTCTGGGCCGCGCTCTGGCTCTTCGGGTGGGAGAACCTCGTCGCCGTGTTCCCGCCCCTGCTCCAGCGCCTCACCTTCACCCACTACATCGAGAGCCTGGCCGGCAGCCGCGGGCATTCCGTCAGCGCCACCGAGCTGCTGGCCCAGGCCCAGGTGAGCACCGACCCCTGGCTCGCGCTCGCGATCCTCTTCCTCGCCGGCCTCGGCCTCTGGCTCGCCTGCGGCTGGAAGCTGCACAGCACGCCCGTGGGCCTGGCGGGAGTCGAAGCCGAAGGCTAGCTCCCGATCTTCTTCGCCCAGGCGGGCCGCGCCGGCGGGTGCCGCAGCGAGACGCCCCAATTGGCCCGCGAATCCAGGCGCGCCTTGACGTCCATCGCCAGGGCGCGGGCCTCCTCCCGGCGGATGGCCGTGGCCTCGTCCTCCTCCGGACGCGCGGCGGCGACGGGCCGCATGTAGGTCAGGAGCTTCCAGCCGTCCAGGTCCTCGTCGTAGCGGTGGACCTCGTCCAAGAAGGAGACGCTGCCCACCAGGATGAAGGGGCGGTAGTGGAGCTGGGCGAGCCGGTGCCTGTCCACGCCGCGGCGGATGGCCCGGTCCAGCGCGTCGCCGTCCTCGTGCTCCGCCTGGATGCCCTGCGTGGCGAGCAACGGATCCACCACGAGGTCCATGGTCGTGTCCTTGAGCCAGAGCTTGAGCAGGCCCTTCTCCAGCACCGGAGGCGCGAGCGCGTCGATCTCGACGCTCACCTGCGGCGTCTGCTCGTCGGGCGCGGGGCCGTCCAGGACCTGGGCGGCCTTGCCCAGCTCGGCGCGGAGCGCCTCGCGGTAGAGGTCCGCGATCCGCGCCAGCTGGTCCGCCGGAAGCGCCGGCGCGGCCTTGGAGTCGAAGTCCACGACGAGGGCGACCTGCTTCCGCTTCGCCGCGATCTCCGAGGGCGGCGTGCAGGCGGCGAGCGCGAGCAGCGCGGCGGCGGCGATCGTGGTTCCCTGGCGCATCCGGACTCCCTGGCGCGGCGCGCCAATCCCCCAGAATAGCGGCGGGCCAGGGGGCTCCGCAGCCGTTAACCTGGAAGGATGGCCGAACCCTTCCGAACCGCCTCGCCCGGCGGCACCGAGATCCTCATCGAGCACCTGCCCCACGCGCGCAGCGTCTCGCTCGGCTTCTGGGTGCGCCGCGGTTCCCGGGACGAGGCCGCGCACGAAGAGGGCCTGGCCCACTTCCTGGAACACACGGTCTTCAAGGGCCCGGAGCAACTCCCCACGCCGGACGCGGTGGCGGAGGCCACGGACCGGCTCGGCGGCGATGTGGACGCCTTCACCGGCAAGGAAGTCGCCTGTTTCTACGGCCGCGTGCTCGCCGAGCAGCTGCCGGATCTCGCGTCGCTGCTGGGCGAGCTCGTGACGAGCCCGCGCTTCGATGGTGAAGAGCTGGCCCGCGAGCGCGGCGTCATCCTCGAAGAGATCGCCATGAGCGAGGACCAGCCCGACGACTGGGTGAGCGAGCTCTTCTACATGGATTTCTGGAAGGACACCTCCCTCGCACATCCGATCCTCGGCCGCCGCGACCAGGTCTCGGGCTACGGACCCGAATCCGCGCGGACCTTCTTCGATCACACCTACCGCGCGGGCAACCTCGTCATCGCCGCGGCCGGCGCCGTCACAGACGATACGCTGCTGCCGCTGCTGGAGCCCATCCTCGCGAAGCTGCCCGGCGGCACCACCGGAGCGGCCGCGCAGGCGCCCGCCACGCGGCCCTTCCTCCTCAACGCGCCGAAGAAAGGCCTGCAGCAGACCAACCTCGTGCTGGGCTTCCCCGCGCCTTCGCACACGCACCAGGACCGCACGGCGGTCTCGCTGCTGAGCCACATCCTCGGCGGCGGCATGGCCTCGCGGCTCTTCATGGAGCTGCGCGAGCGCCGCGGCCTCTGCTACCAGGTGGGCAGCTTCCACACGCCCTACGCGGACACGGGCGCCTTGCAGATCTCGGCCGCCTGCGCGCCGGCGCAGGCGCGCGAGCTGGCCTCCCGCGCCATGGCCGAATGCCTGAAGCTGCGCGCCACGCTCGTCCCCGCCGAAGAGCTGGAGCGCGCCAAGCGGCAGGCCAAGGTGAGCCTCGTCTTCGGCCAGGAAAGCGCCAGCAGCCGCATGTTCTCTCTCGCCCACCAGGCCCTGCATTGGGGCGGCCCCCTGAGCCTGGACGCCCAGCTCGCCGAGATCGAAGCCGTCACGCCCGAAGACCTGCGCCGCGTGGCGGAAGCGATCCTGAAGCCCAAAGCGATGGGCCTCGCCGCGCTGGGGATTCCGAAGGCACAGGCGATACGGGCGGCGGATCTGGTGGCATGAGGGCGGCTAGGTTTTCTGGATCCGAGGCCCAGTCCATTTTTAAGTACCGCTCTCAATCAGGGCTCGCACCCTACCGCAGCACAGCCGGGCCGGTTAACTTCATCGTTAGGCGTCTCAAAGGCATTCCGATGACCGTGGACCAAACACTTGCTCTTTGGAATGTAATCGGAACTTGGGTTGCAGGTCTTTCAACTCTTGCTGCCGTTGTCGTAGCCCTCTATCTTGCTGGGCGAAGCGAACGTATTCGCCTCAAAGTACATGTGGGGCTTCGCGAGATTGTTGAAGGCGATGGAACGCCGTCAAAAGAGCATCTTTCCTTTGAAGTTACAAACCTCAGTGATCGTCCAATTACGATTAACGCTGTTGGCTGGGCAATTGGCAGAGGCAAGCGCAGGAGATTTGCGATGCAGCCAACCTCAGGCAGATTCACAAGCCAATACCCCAAAGAATTGACCTATGGGAAGCAAGCCAACTTCATGGTCGCGTTTGCGAACACACCAAACTGGCCCAAGGATTTCGTAATTGGCTTCGTGCGAGACTCGAGCCTGAAGACTCTAGTAGCTCAAGTCCACACATCAGTGGGCACGATAATTGAGGTTAAGCCAGAGAAAGGTTTGTTCAACCGACTTCAAGAGGTCGGCCAAGACGCCTAGCCGCTCAACACATTCGAACATCTCCGCTATGCGGCGTCGCCAGCGATTTCGATCGTTAACAGGTTTAGGCATACCAGTAGCTGAGACTTAGACTGAGGACCGGATCAAGGCTTCTTCCACACCTTTCCGCCCTTCATGACGAAGGGTACTTTCAGCATCGTCGTAATGTCCTTCGTCGGATCGCCGTCCACGGCGACGATGTCGGCGGCCTTGCCGGGCTCCAGCGTGCCGATCTCCTTGTCGAGGCGGAGGAGCTGGGAGGCGTTCAGCGTCGCGGTCTGCAGCGCCTGGACGGGCGTCATGCCGTAGCTCACGAGCAGCGGGAAGTCGGCGGCGGCGCGGGCGTGGTCGAAGACGCCGATGTCCGTGCCGTAGGCGATGGTGACGCCCGCATCCAAGGCGGCCTTGAAGCCCGCGCGGCGCAGGGGCAGGATCGCCTTCGCCTTCTCGAGGCTGCCCGGCGGCACATGGAGCGGGTTGCCGGGTTCCAGGATGGATTCCAGCGCGTAGAGCGTGGGCACTTCGAAGCAGCCCTTCTGTTTCATGAGCCGCGCGGTCTCGGGGCTCAGGAGGCTGCCATGCTCGATGCTGCGCACGCCCGCCTCCACCGCCGCGCGGATGCCCGCGTCGCCGTGGGCGTGGGCGCAGACATAGGTGCCGCGCCGCGTGGCCTCGTCCACGAAGGCCTTGAACTCCTCGGGGCTGAAGCTGGGCGCGCCGGGATCGTCGTTGTTGGAGAGGACGCCGCCCGTGGCCATGATCTTGATCTGGTCCACGCCCCGCTTGCGCCACTCGCGCACCTTCGCGACGGCCTCCGCGGGCGAGTTGACGATGTTCGCTTCGTCGAAGTGGAGATCCTCCGGATAGCCGTTGGCGTCCCCGTGGCCCCCGGTGATGGAGAAGGGCGGGCCCGACACGAGGAGGCGCGGGCCTTCGAGGTCGCCGCGCTGAATGGCGTTCCGCAGGGCCACATCCCCGAAGCCCGCGTGGCTGCCGCAGTCGCGCACGGTCGTGAAGCCGGCCTCCAGCACCTTGCGGGCGTTCACGACGCCATCGAGGAGCCGGTCCTCCTTGGAGCGCTTCAGATCCGCCAGCTCGTCCAGGCCCGCCCGGTCCGTGAGGTGCACATGGCAATCGATGAGGCCCGGCAGCAGCGTGCGGTCGCCGAGCTCCACCACTTCCGCGTCGGCGGGCGGCGCGCCGTCCTGGATGCGGCCGGCCTTCACCCACACCTGGCCGGGGCTCACGATGCGGCCGGCCTTCGCGTCGAAGAGGTGGGCCGCCTTGAGGACGATGGCGTGGTCCTGGGCTGAAAGCGAAGCGGCGGCGAGAGCCA
>DATJFC010000387.1:0-3254 GCA_035495995.1 Holophagaceae bacterium | reverse complement strand
CGCCGTCGGCGAAGTGACCCTCGACAAGAACCGCCTCAAGCTGCGCCCCCGCCCCCCGACGCCCCACGACCCCGCCAAGCTCAAGGCCTGGGTCCGCGAGCAGAAGGACGCGAGTTTGACTCCCGATGGTACCGTCACCCTCCCCGCGCGCACCCCCGGCCTCGGCCTCATCCGCCAAGCCCAGGAAGTGCTGGGGGCGTGGGCGAAGCTGTAAGCCCTCTTAACAAGGATTAATGGGGCTGGAGCCCTGCCTGAGCTGTGCTAGCCTCCTAGAGCATCACATAACGAGGCCCTTCCATGAACCGACTCAAATCCCTCTCTCTCGCCCTCGGCTTGGTGGCCACGGCGCTGGTCGCTGGCGTGCCGGCGGACACGGTCGCGCCCGTGAAGCACGGCATCGATCCGGCCAACATGGACACGAGCGTCAAGCCCTGCGATGACTTCTACGACTACGCCAACGGCGGGTGGCTGAAGCGCACGGAGATGCCGGCGGACAAGTCCCGCTTCGGCGCCTTCAACGAGCTCATCGACCACAACCGCGGGATCCTCCACGACATCCTCGTGGACACCTCCGCGAAGAAGGACTGGAAGAGGGGCAGCATCGAGCAGAAGGTCGGCGACTACTACGCCGCCGCCATGGACGAGGCCGCCATTGAGAAGCTGGGCGCCAAGCCGGTGCAAGGCGACCTGGCCCTGGCCGCTTCCCTCAAGTCGGGCGAGGACCTGCCCGCGGTGCTGGCCAAGCTCCACGACCGGGGTTTCGGCGGCGGCTTCCGCTTCGGCGTCGGGCAGGACGACAAGGACAGCACGAAGTACATCAGCGGCTTCAACCAGGCCGGCCTGGGCATGCCGGACCGCGACTACTACCTGAAGGACGACGAGCGCTCCAAGAAGGTGCGCGTCGCCTACGAGGAGCACGTCGGCCGCACCTTCCAGCTGCTGGGGGACAAGACCGACGCGTCGAAGGATGAGGCGGACGTGGTGATGAAGGTGGAGACCGCGCTGGCGAAGGCCTCCTGGACGCGCGTCGAGAACCGCGACCCCATCAAGACCTACAACAAGCTCACGCTGGCCCAGCTGGCGGAGAAGGCCCCGGGCTTCGACTGGAAGGCCTATGTCTCCGCGCGCGGCGTGAAGGCCTCCGAGGTGCTGGTCTCCCAGCCCTCCTTCTTCACCGCCTTCGCGAAGCTGGCCGGCGAGATCACGCCCGCCGAGTGGCGCACCTACCTGCGCTGGCATGTGATCAACGGCGCGTCGAGCCTCCTGTCCAAGCCCTTCCAGGACGAGGCCTTCTCCTTCACCAAGGCCATGACGGGCGTGGAGGTCCAGGAGGACCGCTGGAAGCGCATGACCTCGGCCACGGACGGCGCGCTCGGCGAGGCGCTGGGCCAGCTCTACGTGAAGAAGGCCTTCAGCCCCGAGGCCAAGCAGAAGGTCCTCGACATGGTCCACAACATGCAGGGCGTGCTGCGGGACGACATCGGCCAGCTGCCCTGGATGGACGCGCCCACCAAGGCCGCGGCGGTGCAGAAGCTCGACGCCTTCATGATCAAGATGGGCTACCCCGACAAGTGGAAGGAGTACAAGTTCGAGGTGAAGCGCGACGACTACTACGGCAATGTCCGCCGCGCCGCCGCCTTCCGCATCGAGGACAACCTGCGCAAGCTCGGCAAGCCCGTGGACCGCGCCGAGTGGGGCATGACGCCCGCGACGGTGAACGCCTACTACAACCCGTCCATGAACGAGGTCGTCTTCCCCGCCGGCATCCTGCAGGCGCCCTTCTTCGACCCCAAGGCGGATGACGCCGTGAACTACGGCGGCATCGGCGTGGTCATCGGCCATGAGATGACCCACGGCTTCGACGACCAGGGCTGCCAGTACGACGCGGACGGCAACCTGAAGAACTGGTGGTCCGACAGCGTGAAGAAGGCCTACGACGAGCGCACGGGCCAGGTGGTCAAGGAGTTCGACGGTTTCGAGCCCATCCCCGGCGAGCACATCAACGGCAAGCTGACGCTGGGCGAGAACATCGCCGACCTGGGCGGCCTCAAGATCGCCTACCTGGCCTGGAAGCGCAGCCTCAAGGGCCAGGATTCGCCCGTCATCGACGGCTTCACCGGCGACCAGCGCTTCTTCCTCGGCTTCGCCACCGTGTGGCGCGAGCACGCCCGCCCGCAGTACGCCTCCATGGCGCTCAAGGTCGATCCCCACAGCCCCGGCAAGTTCCGCGTGATGGGCCCGCTCGCCAACATGCCCGAGTTCTACAAGGCCTTCGGCGTGGACGAGGGCTGCAAGATGTTCCGGCCCGAAGCGGACCGCCCGAGCATCTGGTAGGTTTGACCGCATGCCCAGGGGCCCCGTGAGGGGCCCCTGGCGCTCCGGAGTTCCGCATGAAAATCCGCGCGCTGCCGCTCCTGCTTCCCGTGCTCTCCCTCAGCGCCGCCGCGCCGACCAGCTCCAGGGCCGTGGACCGCAGCCGCATCGATTTCACGGCGGACCCCTGCGCCGACTTCACGGCCTACGCCTGGGGGCGCTGGATGAAGGGCGCCGTGATCCCCGCGGACCGGACCTATATCGGCGTGTACTCCGAGATGGAGGAGCGCAACGACGCCATCCTCCGCGCGATCCTGCAGGAGGCCGCGGCCCGTTCCGTGAACGCCGGGGACCCCCGCGTGACCGTCCCGAAGGCCGACGGCCTTCCGCCGGCCGCCGCGGCGGATCCTCTGGCTTCGATCAAGTGGCTTGTCGGGACCTACTACGCCTCGGGCATGGACGAGGCCGCCATCGAGAAGGCGGGCACGCGGGCGCTCGCGCCCGAGCTGGCGCGCATCGCCAATGTGGTGGACGCGGGGAGTTTCGCCGCCGAGCTGGCTCGGCTGCAGCGGTTCACCTCCACCAACGGCGCCTGGACCAGCTCGCCGGGCTTCCTGCCCATGGTGGCGGTGGACGACAAGGACAGCTCGCGCTACCTCCTGGCCCTGCGCCAGAGCGGGCTGGGCCTGCCGGACCGCGACTACTACTTCAAGGACGACGCTGATTCCAAGGCGCTGCGGGACGCCTACCAGGCGCACATCGCGAAGACCTTCGAGCTGACGGGCGATCCGGCGGAGGCGGCCGCCGCGCGGGGCAAGGCGGTGATGGAGCTGGAGACGCGCCTCGCCAAGGGCTCCTCCGACCCCGTGGCCCTGCGGGATCCTCTCGCCAACTACCACAAGCTGGATCTCGCGGGCCTCAAGCGGTTGTCGCCCTCCTTC
>DATJFC010000386.1:0-2194 GCA_035495995.1 Holophagaceae bacterium | reverse complement strand
TAGAAGAGCTTGGACTTCACTTGAGAGAGGTTGAGCCTCAACCACGGGTACAAGCTCCCGAGGAGGTGCGCATTCATCGTATTCGTGTGAACTAGCAAATGAGCTGCCCCCATCACAGAGGAAGAGACCAGTTCAGTGGTGCCCAACCTCACTCAGCAGCTTCGAGCCCTTCGTCATGCAGGTCTTGTGGGTGATGTGGTGCTCGAACTCGTGCCGGAATTTCTTGAGCATGGAGTCCATGGGGCCGCAGGCGGCGTCGCCGAGGGGGCAGAGGGTGCGGCCGGCGATGCGGGGGGTCATCTGCTCGATGAGGGCCAGGTCCTCCATGCGGCCTTCGCCGTGCTCGATGCGGGTGAGGATCATCTCCAGCCAGTTGCAGCCTTCGCGGCAGGGGGTGCACTGGCCGCAGCTTTCGTGGGCGTAGAAGCGGATGAGGCGCAGGCAGGCCTGCACCATGCAGGTGTCCTCGTCCATGACGATGATGCCGCCCGAGCCCGCCATGGAGCCCTTGGTGCGCACGGCGTCGAAGTCCATGGCGCAGTCCAGGTCGCCCGCATCGAAGACGGGCGCGCTGGCGCCGCCGGGGATGACGGCCTTGATCTTCTTGCCCGTGGAGGAGCCGCCCGCCAGGTCGTTGAGGATGAAGTCGAGGGGCAGGCCGAGCGGCAGCTCGTAGAGGCCGGGGCGCTTCACCTGGCCGCTGATGCAGAAGACGCGGGTGCCGCTGTTCTTGGGCGTGCCGAGCTTCGCGTAGGCCTCGCCGCCCATGCGCAGGATGGGCGGCACGGTGGCGATGGTCTCCACATTGTTGATGGTGGTGGGCTGGCCGAAGGCGCCCTTGGCGGCCGGGAAGGGCGGCTTCACGCGGGGCTCGCCGCGGCGGCCCTCCAGCGAGTTCAGCAGGGCCGTCTCCTCGCCGCAGATGTAGGCGCCGGCGCCGCGGTGCACGACGATCTCGCAATCGAAGCCGCTGCCCAGGATGTCCTTGCCGAGGTAGCCCTTGGCCCGGGCCTCCTCCAGCGCGGCTTCCAGCTTCTCGATGAGCCAGAGGAATTCGCCGCGGATGTACACGAAGGCGGTGTGCGCCTGCATGGCGTGGCAGCCGATGAGGATGCCCTCGATCATCTGGTGGGGGTTGTACTCCAGGATCGCGCGGTCCTTGAAGGTGCCGGGCTCGCCTTCGTCCGCGTTGATGACGAGGTAGCGCGTGAGCTTCTTCTCCGCTGAGTCCTTGGGCATGAAGGACCACTTCAGGCCGCAGGGGAATCCCGCGCCGCCGCGGCCGCGCAGGCCGCTCGTCTTCACTTCCTCGATGACGGCCGCGGGCTCCATCTTGAGGGCCTGCCGGAGCGCCACATAGCCCTCGTGCTTGGCCTCGTAGGTGGCCAGCTTCCAGTTGTCGAGGTCGCCCGCGCCGCGCAGGAGCAGGGCCGGGTACTTGTCGGTCCCGTAGCCGACGAAGGTGTAGCGCTGGGGGTCGTGCTTGGTGCGGATGGCGGCCACGGTCATCCCCCTACTGCGCCCAGGCGCGGTATTCGCCGCGCTTGCAGGCATCGAAGATCTCATCGAGCTTCTTCTCGTCCACGAACTCCTCGTAGACATCGGCGTTCACCTGCAGGCAGGGCGCGGAGCCGCAGCTGGCGAGGCACTCCACTTCCTCCACGCTGTACATGCCGTCCTTGCTGGGACCTTCGCCGGGCTTCACGCCCGCGCGCGCGCAGACCTTCTCCAGGAGTTGGGCGCCGCCCGCGAGGGCGCAGGGCAGGTTGGTGCAGACCTGGAGGTGGAAGCGGCCCACCGGATGCTGCTGGTACATGGTGTAGAAGCTCGCCACGCCGAAGACATGGCCTTCGGGGATCGAGAGCGCCTTGGCGACGGCCTTCATGGCGGCGAGGCTCACGAAGCCGAAATCGCGCTGGGCGATGTGGAGGGCCGGCAGGGTCGCCGCGAGCTTGTCCGGGTACTTGGCGGCGATGGCCGCGATCTCGGCGAGGGCTTCGGCGCTGAACTCAGTCCTCTCCGACTTGGGCAGGCGTTCGCCCGGGGCCATCGGGTGGTCCATGGTCTCCGGCGGCAAGGGGTGGTTCATGGCGCGCTCCCAGGCCCACCAGTCTATCAAGGCTCTTGGCCCTGGGCTTTGGGCTCTTGCTGGCGCAGGCCCATGCATGGCGAGACCAGCCTCGGTCCATTGGCA
>DATJFC010000385.1:0-2111 GCA_035495995.1 Holophagaceae bacterium | reverse complement strand
GGTCCTGCTCCAGCTGGGCCCGGAGCTGGGCCTTCACCTCGTCGAAGGGCTTCACCTCTTCGGGCTTGGTGTCCTCCACCTGGATGAGGTGGTAGCCGAACTGGGTCTTCACGGGCTCGCTGATCTCGCCGACTTTGAGCTTGAAGGCGGCGTCGCTGAAATCCTTGACCATCTTCGAGGCGTCGAACCAGCCCAGGTCGCCGCCGCGGCCCTTGGCGGAGGGATCCTCGCTGACCTGCTCTGCGGTCTTCGCGAAGTCGAGGCCCTTGACGAGTTTGGCCCGCAGGTCCTGGGCCCGCTTCAGGGCCGTGGCGTACTGCTCATCGGTGGTGGCCTTGAAGAGGATGTGGCGGGCCTTCACCTGGGCGGGCGTGGAGAACTGGGCGAGGTGGTCCTGGTAGGCCTTCTGGACCTCGGCGTCGGTGACGGCCGTCTCCTTGGCGAGGGCGGCCTTGTCCAGGACGACGAACTGGATCACGCGACGCGTCGGCTGGAGGAAGCGCTGGCCGCTCTTCTGGAGGAAGGCCTGGAGCGTGGCGTCACCGGGATCCTGGAGCTTGGAGGTGTCCGGCATCAGGCGGGCGTCTTCGAAGGTGAGCTTCTCGTTGCGGACCCGGTTCTCGGAATCCAGCCAGGCGGCGTCCACCGGGACCTGGAGCGCCACCTGCTCGACGAGCTTCTGCCGGAGGAGGGATTCGCGGATCTGGTGCTCAAGCTGGGCAAGGCTGAATCCGCCCTCGTCCAGGATCGGCTTCAGCTTGTCGTAGGAGAGCAGCTTGTGGGTGGCCGGGTCCTGCAGCGTGGGGTACTGGCTGAGCTGGGCCTCCAGATCCGACCGCACTTCGGGGTCGGTGACCACGACGCCGTGCCGTTCCGCCAGCTCGTCGACGAGCTTGTTCTGGATGGCCTGCTGGAGGGCCTGGGGGGCCACGTAGGCCATGAGCTGCTGGAGGTTGGCGCCCTTGCCGAAGCGCTGAGCCGCCTCGTTGATCTGCTCGTCCACATCCCGCTTGTAGATCTCGTGGCCGTAGGCCCGCGCCACGACGGAGTCCGGCGTCACATTGCCGGCGCCCGAAGGCAGGAGGTACCAGAGCATGCTGATGGACAGCACGACCATGATGCCGCCCACGGTGGTGCCGTTGTCTTTGAATACCTTGCGGAAATCGCGAAGCATGCCGGGCCCCTCCAGGGGAAATGCAAACCCCTAGACTACCAAAGACCCAGGCTAGACCTTGGGCCGGATCTCCCGGAGGGCCGCCGCCATGCGCTCGCAGGCTTCGTTCTGATCCGCGACCCCGTGGGCCGCGAAACCCAGGCAGACGAAGGGCAGGGGCCGGCGTTGGAAGTCGTAGAGGCCGCCCGGGAAGAAGACGACGCCCTTGGCGGCGCAGCGCTGCACCCACTCCTCGACCGGAAAGCCCGGGGTCTTCAAGCGCGCCCAGAGGGAGAGCCCCTGGCGGGGGTCGCTCACTTCCAGCGCGTCGCCCAAATGGAGCTGGAGCCGGTCCACCATGCTTTCGCGCCGTTCATCGGTCACGCGCCGGATGCGGCCCAGGTGGCGCCGCACTTCCTCGTCCCGGAAGAGCTCCTCGATGGTCGCCTCCTGCACCGGATTGCCGGGCCAGTCGATGAGCTGCCGCTGCTTCGCCAAGGCCTTGGCCTGCGGCGCGGCGCCGGTGATGAAGCCCACCTGGAGGCCTGGCGCGAGAATCTGGTCGAGGGAGCTGAAATAGAGCACCGTGCCCTTGGTGTCCTGGCTGGCCAGGGGCAAGAGGGGCTCCCGCTCCCGGTGGAAGCCGAAGGCGAAATCGCCTTCCAGGATGCGGGTTCCATGGGCCTCTGCCAGCTCGAGGATCTGCCGGCGCCGCTCGGGGCCCATCACGGCCTGGGTCGGGTATTGGGGGCTGGCGGTGAGGTGGACGAGTTTCACCGGCTCCCGGCGCAGGAGCGCCTCGAGCTCATCGGCGCGGAGTCCCTGGTCATCGATGCCCACGGGGAAGAGGCGGGCGCCCGCGGCGCGGAAGGCCTCCGCCACGCGGAAGTGGCCAGGGCTCTCCACGGCAACCGCGTCGCCGGGTGAAAAGAGCGCCCGCGACACGAGGTTCAGCGTG
>DATJFC010000384.1:0-2437 GCA_035495995.1 Holophagaceae bacterium | reverse complement strand
GGGGCGAAACCCATGGTGAAGACGGTCGAGCTGGACTGATCACGGATAGGGATGCCCGTCCCGGAACCCCGGCCTCGGGTCCGCGATCACGGGCGCTTCGGCGATGGGCCAGCCGTCGGCGAAGTAGGCCTCCTTGTAGCGGGTGTGGCGGCTCCAGATGGAAGCCGTCAGCGCCCGCTGTTGGGGGCTGAGGTCCTTCTTCACTTCGGCGGGCCACCCGGCGACGAGGGTGTGGGGCGGGGCCTGGAAGCCCTCGCGCAGGAGGCTCCCGGCGGCGACGAGGCAGCCTTCGCCCACCTCCGCGCCGTCCATGAGCGTCGTGCTCATGCCGATGAGGGCGCCCTTGCGGATGGTGCAGCCGTGGATCATCACGTTGTGCGCGATGCTCACCTCGTCCTCGATGAGGGTGGGCCACTTGCCGTTGGTCACATGGACGACGCAGGCGTCCTGGATGTTCGTCCGGGCGCCGATCCTGATCCAGTTCACATCGCCCCGCACGACGCAGTTGAACCAGATGGAGGCGTCCTCGCCGATCTCCACATCCCCCAGCACCAGGGCGTTCTCGGCCACGAAGACGCGGCTTCCGACCTTGGGGACCATGCCTTGGAAGGGGCGGATCATGGAGCACCTCGGGAAATGGCCAGATTATCCGGGCTGCGGGCTCCCGGCTCTTGCTGGCGCCCGCGCTTACCGGCTCCCCGCGCAGGCCTCGTCCAGCAAAAGCCCAGAGCCGAGAGCCGGAAGCCCCAAGTGACCCCCGTCATGGCGCCTTCCCGTAGACTGGGCGGATGCTCGAGCAGCTCTTCCCCACCCGTCGCGGCTTTTCCGGCGAGGACCTCATCTTCGCCCTGAACGGCGAGGCGCAGAAACGCGCGGCGGCGGGCGAGAGCGTCATCAACGCCACCGTGGGCGCGCTGCTGGACGATCGCGGGCGTCTGGTGGCGCTGGAGACGGTGATGAAGCTCTGGCGGGAGCTGTCGGACATGGAAGTGGCGCCCTACGCGCCCATCGCGGGCGATCCGGCCTTCCTCACGGCGCTGACGGAGCGGCACTGGCCGGGACTCGGCGCGCCCGGATCCGGCTGCGCCACGCCCGGCGGCAGCGGCGCCCTGGCGCTCTCCGTGAAGAATCTCCTCGCGCCGGGCATGGCGGTGGCGGCCATGGCGCCCTACTGGGGGCCCTACGACACGCTCGCCTCCGAAGGCGGCGTGTCCATCGCGCACCTGCCCTACCCCGCACTGGGCGCGGGCCTTGACATGGACGCCTGGGCCAAGGCCCTGAACGGCCTCATGGCCTCCCAGGGTCGCCTGCTCCTCTGGCTCAACGATCCCTGCCACAACCCCACGGGGCGCAGCCTCTCGAGGTCCGAGCGCGGGGAGGTCTTCACGCTCCTCCGGGACATCACGCCCTTCGGCCCCGTCACGCTGCTGCTGGATCTCGCCTACCTGGACTACACCCGCGAGCCCCAGGCCGTGCGCGAGGCGCTGGACGACTACCGGACCCTCGCCGAGGAAGGCAAGATCCTCGTCGGCGCCGCGCTCTCCGTCTCCAAGAGCCTCACGCTCTACGGTGGCCGCGGCGGCGCCCTCGTCTTCCCGTGGACGGAGCATGCCGCGCTGCAGGCGGCGCTGGCCGTGAGTTGCCGCGGGCTCTACTCCAACTGCCCCCGCGCCCCCCAATCCCTCGTCGCGAAGCTGCACCGCGACGGGAAGGCCCAGGCCGCGCTCGCCGCGGAGCACAAGCACTGGTCCGAGGTGCTGGAATCCCGGGCCATGGCGTTGGACGGGGCCCTGAAAGCCGAAGGCCTCGACGGCGCGCCCTGGCAGGGAGGCTTCTTCGTGACCCTGCCGGTGCAGGATCCAAACGGCGTCTGCGACCGCCTCAAAGCTCAGGGCGTCTTCGTCGTGCCGAGCCCCTGGGGCCTGCGCGTCGGCATCTGCGGCCTGAAAGCCGAGGACGCGCCGCGCTTCGCGGCTGCCCTGAAGGCTTCCATCTAGCCATTCCGGCCCGTTCTGGTAGCCTGGAAGGCCGCGGGCGTATAACTCAGCGGTAGAGTGCTACCTTCACACGGTAGAAGTCCCAGGTTCGAATCCTGGTACGCCCACCAAGAGCCCTGATCGCGTGTCGGGGCTTTTTTCATGACGAGGCCCCCATGCCGTTCATCAACGCCACCCAGGTCCGCGCCGGGATGATCATCAACTTCGAAGGCGAGCTCTGCCGCGTCATCAGCGTGGAGCACCAGACGCCCGGCAACCTGCCCGCGCGCATCGTCACGAAGATGAAGCGCCTCAAGGACGGGATCAACCGCGAGAACCGCTTCGGCTCCTCCGACAAGATCGACAAGGCGAGCCTGGAGCAGCACATGCTCGAGTTCCTCTACGAGGACGGCGACCATCTCGTGTTCATGAACAACGAGACCTACGAGCAGCAAGAAGTC
>DATJFC010000383.1:0-3101 GCA_035495995.1 Holophagaceae bacterium | reverse complement strand
CACCCGCAAGCTCGGCGTCTGCGTGCTCGCGGCGGGCCTCGGCACCCTCATCCTCAGCCTCTACTACGGAAGCGCTTCCGCCCACCTGGTCTCGGCCTCGCTCGGCTTCGCCGGCACGGCCGTCGCGGTGATCTTCGCGGGCGGCCTCGCGGCCCGCGCCAGGTCCGGTGGCGCCCTGTCCGTCGCACTGCTCGCGGGCTTCCTCGCGCCCATCGCTTTCAGCGAGGGCGGGCATCACGAGGTCGCCCTCGCGGTCTACCTCGCCGTGCTCCTGGCCGCGGCCCTCGCCGTGCCCTACCTGTCGGGCACCGGCGCGCGCTGGATGGGCTCGCGCCTGCTGGCCCTGCTCGGCGTGGACAGCCTCCTCTGCTTCGCCTGCGCGGAAGTGCTCAAGGCCGACGCCGGGATGCTGCTGATCCTGCTCGCGCTGCACGCCCTTCTCGCGGGCCCCTGGCTCTGGCTTCCCAAGCATGCGGAGCGGCCCAGGGGCGCGCTCATCCTCTGGATGCTGGAGGACGCCGCGCTGTCGGGCATGGCCTTCCTGGCCTGGAAGCAGCTGGGCTGGATGAATGAGGGCTTCGCCGCGCCCCTGCTCATCCTGGGCGCCGCCAACCTCGCGATGGTGAAACCCCTCCGCGCGCGCCTCGGCGACCGCTCCGCCGATCTCGGCCTCCTCGCTCTGGCCGCCGCGCACCTGGCGCTGGCCCTGCCCGTCGCCCTCGCCTGGTCCTGGGCCGGCCTCTCCTGGGGGCTGCTGGCCTTCTGCTTCGCCGGCGCGGCGACGCTCGCCGAAGAAGGGGAGGACCCGAAACCGCTGCACCTCCAGGTCCTCGGCCTCGGCTTCGCGATCCTCGCCTCCTTCCGCTGGCTGGTGGCGGACCTCAGCCTCTGGGATTCGCCCTACCCGCTCGCGCCCTCGGAGGGCCTGGCCTTCTTCAACGCCGCCTTCGCGACGGGCCTGCTGGCCATCGGCGCCTGGATGCTGCTGGCGCGGAAGGGGCCCTTGCGCCTCCTCGGCTTCCTCGGCGCCGAAGGCATGGCCCACCTCGTGCTGCCCCTTGAAATCGCCTACGCCCTCCACCGCGGCGGCGCGGCCTGGCACCAGGCGGGCCTGGCCTTCACCTTCTTCTGGGCCGCCAGCGGCGCGGCGCATTGGCTCGCGGGACTGGGGCGCGAGGGCGCCGAAGGCAAGGCCCTCCTCGTCGCGGGCTATGTGTGGCTCGGCTGCGCCGCGTTCAAGCTCATCGTCGTGGATCTCAGCGACGCGGGCATGGGCTGGCGGGCGCTGGCCTTCCTGCTGGTGGGGGCCATCTTCCTCGGCGTGGCCCTGCTGGGCAATCGCCTGCGCCCCCGGAGCGATGCGTGAAACTCGCCGCCCTCTTCCTCATCGCGGCCCTGCTGCCCGCGCAGCAACCCCTCCGGCGCGCCATCGCGCCTAGCGCCGCCAACGGCTGGGCCCGCGTCGTGGTGGATGACGACGGCGCCGAGGGCATCTGGATCAGCGACGCCGAGGGCCGCAGCGTGCCCTTCCTGTGGGAGGCCGACGCGCACTGGTCTTCCATTCCGCTGGCCGTCGCGCATCCCATCTGGGGCAAGGACGCGAAGGGCGGCCCCACGGGCGCCTTCACGCTCCAATCTCCGGCCGGCTTCACGCGCGGCGACCGCGAGCAGGTGAGGCTGGACTTCTCCCTCCAGGCCGCGGCGAGCCCCTGGACCTGCGAAGTGAAGGTCGAGCGGCGCGGCGATGGCGGCGCCTTCGTGGCCCTCGACGACGCGCCGCGCTTCCTCTATGACCTGGGCATCGACCGCCGCGCCACTTCGATCACGATCCCCTGGGACGCGGATGACTGGCGCGTCACGCTCATCCCCGTGCAAGGCGCGGCTCCGAAGCTGCTCGGCGTGTCGGCCTCGGCCTGCACGCTGCCGTCCGAGCTGAAGGCGGATGAAACCAGAGCGCTACCCATTCCGTCTGGGAAGGATCGGGGCCATGCAAATCTCTCGACCTGGTTCAGGTTCTCTTTTCCACACGCGGTCCGGATCACGGCTCTTCAGCTTCACCTCCGGCCACCCGTGGCGCCGGTAGAAGTTTCCGCACTCCGGTCGGAAATGGCGGGAGGAGGCCCTGTGCCGATGGATTCCGGGGTCGATGTGGAACGGGAGGCGGGGACCGCGTCGTTGTGGAACCTGCCTGCCCTCGGCACCGAGGCTTCGCAGATCCCGCTGGATGGTTCAAGTTTCACAAGCCTCAGGATCCTCGTCCCCGGTTCGGTCGAAGTGGATTCGGCCTCGGCCCTCATCCGCCACCGCCGCCTCTTCTTCCCGGCGGAGGCGGGCCAGGCCTACTTCCTCCACGGCGGCGGCCTCGCGAAGGTGGCGCCGGGCTCCCTGGGCGAGCTGCCGGCCTCCAGCCGCGCCTTCTACGCGGGCGCGCCGCTGGCCCTGGGCGCGCCAGAGGCGGATCCGCAGGCCGTGGCCGCCGCGCCGGACCCGGCGGCGAAGCTGCGCCGCTGGCTGCCCTGGGGCGTCGGCGCCCTCATCCTGCTCCTGGGCCTGTGGGGGCTCCGCCTGTTGAAGGCGCCGCAGGATTAGACTGGGAGCTGAGGAGTTCCCGTGGCCTTCGACTTCGCCCGACCCTGGACCGACCAGAGCTTCTTCCTCATCGCGGGGCCCTGCGTCATCGAAAGCCGCGAACACGCCCAGCTCATGTCGAAGGAGCTGAAGCAGCTCGCCGACGCCCGCGGCATCCCCTTCCTCTACAAAAGCAGCTTCGACAAGGCCAACCGCACGAGCCTCGGCAGCGCGCGCGGGCCCGGCATGGACGCGGGCCTCGACATCCTCGCGGAGATCCGCGAGCGCCTGGGCGTGCCCGTGCTCACGGATGTGCACGAGTCCATCCAGTGCGAGGCCGTGGGCAGGGCCGTGGACGTGCTCCAGATCCCCGCCTTCCTCTGCCGCCAGACGGACCTGCTGCTGGCGGCGGGCGCGACGGGCAGGACGGTCAATGTGAAGAAGGGCCAGTTCCTCGCGCCCTGGGACCTGCAGCACGCGGTGAAGAAGATCCGCAGCGCGGGCGGTGGCGGGCCTGTGTGGGTGACGGAGCG
>DATJFC010000382.1:0-3900 GCA_035495995.1 Holophagaceae bacterium | reverse complement strand
CTCCTCATGCACCCGCTGCTGCTGCACGCCTCCGCCAAGCCCGGAATCCTCGCCCCCCGTCGGGTGCTGCACATCGAATGGGCGGCTTTCGACCCTCCAGGCGGCCTGGAATGGGCCTGGTTCTGAGAAACTATCCCCATGCCCGAAGAACGCCTCTACCTCCTCGACACCTTCGCCTTCGTTTTTCGAAGCTACTTCGCACTGGCGAATTCGCGGAGTGCTGGGAAAGATCTGAAAAACGGACCCGCGTTTGTATTTACTCGGATGGTGCTGCAGCTTGTGGAGAAGCACCAACCCACCCACATCGCGGCGGTGTTCGACACGCCGGAACCCACCTTCCGCCATGAGATCTATCCCGAATACAAGGCCAACCGCGACGCCATGCCCGAGGAGCTGCGCCCGCAGATCCCGCTCATCCGCCAGCTCATCGAGGCCATGAACATCCCCATCGTGGAGCTGCATGGCTACGAGGCCGACGATGTGATGGGCACCTTGGCCAAGCGGGCGGCGGCGGACGGCCTGGGCGCGGTCATCGTGAGCCCGGACAAGGACCTGCTCCAGCTGGTGGACGACGCGGCCGGCATCACGGTGCTGAACACGAAGGACGGCGAAGTCTGGCACGACCGGGAGGGCGTGAAGGCGCGCATGGGCGTGTGGCCCGAGCAGGTGGTGGACTACCTTTCCCTGCTCGGCGACGCCTCCGACAATGTGAAGGGCGTGCCGGGCATCGGAGAGAAGGGCGCCGCGCAGCTGCTGGAGAAGTACGGCAGCCTGGACGGCGTGATGGCCCATGAGGGCGAACTCAAGCCGCGGCAGAAAGCGGGCCTCGATGAGGCCAAGGCTTGGCTGGGCCTCACGAAGCGCCTCGTCACCGTGGTCACGGATCTGGAGCTGCCCACCACGCCCGCGAAGCTGAAGTACGCGGGCCTCGATGCGGAGAAGGCGCGCGCGACCTTCAAGGAGCTGGGCTTCCAGACGCTCACGAAGGAGTTCACCGCCACGGGCGCCAGTGGCGGGGCGGCCCGCACCTATCGCCGGGCCGAGACCATGGCTGATCTCGAAGCCGCCGTGGCCGCCATTCGCGCCGCGGGCCGCTTCGGCCTCGACACGGAGACCACGAGCATCGACGCCACCCGCGGCCACATGGTGGGCCTGTCGCTGGCGTGGAAAGCCAACGAGGGCCTCTATGTGCCGCTGGCCCACCTCAAGCCGGCCGCGAAGGACACCGACGGCGCGCTGCCGGGCCTCCTGCCGGACTCGGGCCTCCCCGAATCGCTGCTCGACCTTCGCGGCGATGCGGAAGCCCTTTGGCACGAACTCGGACCGCACCTCGACCCGCGCAACCTGCCCTTCGGAGAGGTCCGCCGCCTCCTCGCGCCGCTCTTCGCGGACGCGTCCGTCAGGAAGTGCGGCCAGAACCTCAAGTACGACCTGCAGGTCCTCGCCCGCCACGGCCTGCCGGTCGCCGGCCTCGCCGATGACAGCATGGTCCTGAGCTACGTGCTCGATTCCACCTTCCGCCACAACCTGGATGATCTCAGCGTGCGCTGGCTGGACACCAAGCCCATCGCCTTCGAAGAGGTGGTCGGCAAGGGCAAGGCCATGAAGCGCTTTGACGAGGCCGACTTCGACCAGGCCGTGCAGTACGCCGCCGAGGACGCGGACCTGGCGCTGCGGCTTTGCGGCGCGCTCAAAGAGAAGCTGACGGACGCGCAGCTCCGGCGCCTCTACGCGGAAGTCGACCTGCCGCTGGTGGAAGTCCTCGCCCAGCTGGAACTCAACGGCGTGCGCCTCGACACCGGCGTGCTGGAGAGGCTCGGGGTGGAGATGCGCGCGGAGCGGGACCGCGCGACGGCCCGCGTGACGGAGCTGGCGGGGGAAGGCTTCAACCTCAACAGCCCCGCCCAGCTTGGGAAGATCCTCTACGAGAAGCTGGGCCTGCCCGTCCTCAAGCGCACCGGCAAGACCAAGGCGCCGAGCACGGACGAGGATGTGCTGCTGGAGCTGGCGGAGGATCACGGCGCGGAGATCGCGAAGGAGCTGCTCAGGCACCGCCAGATGCAGAAGCTTCTCGGCACCTACGTGGAGGCGCTGCCGCTGATGGTCAACCCGGTCACGGGCCGCGTGCACACGAAGATGCACGCCGCCATCGTCCCCACCGGCCGTCTCGCGTCCAACGATCCCAATCTCCAGAACATCCCCATCCGCACGGCGGAGGGCCGCGCCATCCGCGGCGCCTTCGTGCCCGAGGAAGGCTGGCTCCTGCTGGATGCGGACTACAGCCAGATCGAGCTGCGCGTCGTCGCGGCCCTGGCGGACGATCCGGTCCTGCTGGGCGGCTTCGAGCGCGGCGAGGACATCCACCGCCGCACCGCGGCGGAGGTCTACGGCATCGGCCTGGAGGAAGTCACCTCCGACCAGCGCAGCGCCTCCAAGGCCGTGAACTTCGGCCTCCTCTACGGGCAGGGGGCCTTCGCGCTGGCCGTCTCGCTGGGCATCACGCAGAAGGAGGCGAAGGCCTTCATCGAGCGCTACTTCGAACGGATGCCGAAGGTGGCGGCCTGGATCGAAGGCACCAAGGAACAGGCCCTCAAAGACGGGTTCGTCCGCACCCACTGGGGCCGCATCCGCCGCATCGAGGATCTCCTGAACCCCAACAAGCAGTTCCAGGCCGGCGCCCTTCGCGAGGCCGTGAACACGGTGGTGCAGGGCACCGCCGCCGACCTCATGCGCCGCGCCATGGTGCGCTTCCACGCGGCCCTGAAGCGCGAGAAGCTGCGGTCGCGCCTGCTGCTCCAGGTCCACGACGAACTGCTTGTGGAAGCGCCGCCGGAAGAGGTGGAGACCGCCTCGGCCCTGCTCCGGGAAGCCATGGAAGGCGCCGACGACATCGGCGCGCTGAAGGTGAAGCTCGCCGCCGAAGTGCGCAGCGGAAAGAGCTGGCTGGAGGCGAAGTAGCGACAGTCATAGAATGTGGGGCATCCGCCCGGAGGATCCATGCGCGTACGCCCCTTCCTTCCGCTGCTCCTCGTGCCTGCCCTGGTGGCGCAGGCCCCCGCCAAGGCCGCGCCGAAGGCGCCCGCGAAGACCCAGCCCATCACGGTCACCTGGCTGGGCCACGCGGCCTTCGAGGTCGTCTCCGCCGGCGGCACGCGGCTGCTGCTGGACCCCTTCCTGACCCAGGACCCGTCCACGCCGCCTGAGTTCAAGGACCTCTCGCGCTACAAGCCGGACGCGATCCTCGTCACCCACAGCCACGGCGACCACCTGGGCGACACGGCGGCCATCGCGAAGGCCAGCGGCGCTCCGGTCATCACGGCCTACGAGCTGGCCGCGACCCTGGGCCTTCCGGAGAAGCAGACCATGGGCGGCAATGTGGGCGGCACCTTCCGCATCGGCGACATCACCATCCACATCGTGCCGGCCATGCACGGCAGCGAGCCCGGCGGGCGGCCCGTGGGCTTCGTGCTCTCGTTCAAGGACGGCCGCAGCCTCTACCACACCGGCGACACCTGGATCTTCGGCGACATGAGCCTCATCCAGGAGCTCTACCACCCTTCCATCCTGCTGCTCTGCGTGGGCGGCGGGCCTTACACCGAGGATCCCGCCACGGCCGCGCTGGCGGTGCGGAAGTACTTCCACCCCGCCGTCATCGTGCCCATGCACTACGGCACCTTCCCGGGCCTGGCCGGGGATGGCGAAGTGCGCGGCGCCTTCAAGGGCGACAAGCGGCTGACCGTGATGAAGCCCGGCGAGACGCTGAAGTTCTGATGCGGCGGGAAGGCCCCGGCCGCGCCGGGGCCTTCCACCGCGGGCCGGTCTAGCGGAAGCTCACGAGCCGGATCTCGGCGGGCTTGATGAGCCTGCTCGTGCGCGCGGGGTTCTGGTTGGACGGGACGA
>DATJFC010000381.1:0-2587 GCA_035495995.1 Holophagaceae bacterium | reverse complement strand
CGCGGGGCCCGTGGACTTCCACGCCGTGCCGCGCTTCAGCCCGGAGCAGTTCTCCTCTGTGCGCCTCGCGGACCCCGGCGCCCGCAAGGGGTTCCTCAAAGGCCTCCAGCAGATCGCCGAGGAAGGCGTCGTGCAGGTCTTCTGGCCCAAGGGAGGCGCGCCCCTGCCGATCCTCGGCGCCATCGGCCGCCTCCAGTTCGAGGTGCTCCAGCACCGCCTGCGCGACGAATACGCCTGCCCGGTCCTCATGGACCCCCGGAATTTCCAGATGGCCCGCTGGCTGCAGGGCGGCTGGCCCGAGGTCTCGAAGTACTGGGGTGAGCTGGTGGAGGACGCGGACGGCAACCCGGCCATCCTCTTCGAGAACGACTGGCAGCGCCGCACCACGGCCGAGAAGAGCCCCGGGCTCACCTTCCTGGAACACCCCCCGCGATGACCCGCGGCGGCCGGCCTAGAACAGCGGCCGGAGCAGGTGCAGGAAGCCGGCCGCGAGGAGGGCGGACATGGGGATGGTGAGGATCCAGGCGACCACGATGTTGCCGGCCACGCCCCAGCGGACGGCCGAGACATTCATGCTGGCGCCCACACCCATGATGGAACCCGTGATGACATGGGTGGTGCTCACGGGGATCCCCAGGTGCGCGGTGAAGAGCAGCACCGCCGCGGCGCTGGTCTCCGCGGCGAAGCCGTGGATGGGGCGCAGCTTCACGATGCGCGAGCCCATGGTCTTGATGATGCGCCAGCCTCCGGAGGCGGTGCCGAGGCCCATGGCCGCCGCGCAGGAGAGCTTCACCCACAGCGGCACGGCCACGAGCGTGCCCGCCGCGCCCAGCTTCCCGTAGGTGATGAGGGCGAGCGTGATGATGCCCATGGTCTTCTGCGCGTCGCTGGTGCCGTGCGCGAAGGCCATGGCCCCGGCGCTCACCAATTGGAGGCGGCGGAAGACCTTGTTCACCTTGTGCCCGCTGAAATGGCGGCAGATCCACAGGATCACCACGATCAGCGCCATGGCGATGAGGAATCCGAGGATGGGGGAGATGATGAGGAACTTGCCCACCTCCTCCAGCTTCGCGGTGTGCAGGCGCGTCACGCCGACATCCGCCACCACCGCGCCCGCGAGCGCGCCCACGAGAGCGTGGCTGGAGCTGGAGGGGATGCCGAACCACCAGGTGATGAGGTTCCAGGCGATGGCGGCGAGCACCGCCGCGGCCACGACCTCGGGGACGACGAACTGGGCGTCCGCGATGCCTTTGGCGACGGTGATGGCGACCTGCGTGCCCATCAGCGCCCCGCCGAAGTTGAGGACGCCGGCCATCAGGATCGCGTAGCGCGCGGGCAGGACGCCGGTGGACACCACCGTCGCGATGGCGTTGGCGGAATCGTGGAAGCCGTTGGTGTAGTCGAAGATGAGCGCGGCCGCGACGATCAGGAAGAGGGCGGTGAGCATGGCGTTCCCGCCGCTCAGGCGTTGCGCATGACGGTGGAGCCCACCACCTGGGCCACGAGCTCGATGCGGTCGGTCGTGTCCTCGAGGGTCTCGAGGATCTCCTTCCACTTCATGAGCTCGATGGCGTCCTTCGGGGCCTCGAAGATCTGGGCGAGCGCCGAATGGTAGAGGCTGTCCGCCTTGTTCTCCAGGGCGTGGACGTGGCGGATGCGGGTGCGGATGTCCGCGACGTTGTCCATCTTGCGCAGGCTGGCGAGCAGCTTCACCAGCTCCTGGGCGCCCTCCACGATGACGCTGGAGAGCTCCGTGGCCGCCGGCATGATGGTCGCGATGCGGTAGAGCACCAGCCGCTCGCACACGGCGTCGATGCGGTCGGCCACGTCGTCCAGGCAATGGGCCAGGGCCAGGATGTCCTCGCGCTCGATGGGGGTCACGAAGGTCTGGTTGAGCCGGTCGATGATCTCGTGGGTGATCTCGTCGCCCCGGTGCTCCAGGTCCTTCATCTGCCGGCGCAGCTCGGCGAACCGGGCGGGGTCCCCGCTGCGGAGCTCCCGGTCGAAGAGCTGGGCGGCCTCGAGGATGTTCGTCGCGGCGTTCTCAAGGAGGTCGAAGAAGACCATTTCGCGCGGCTTGAGCCAGCGCATGAGGGCGTTGAGGGACATGGAGGCTCCGTTTCTGGGCAAACGGCTCCATTATCCCGGCCAAGGGCCTTTCCTGGAAGGCCGCGATTATTTCTCGACGCTGCCCATGCGGTAGCCCACGCCCACCACGGTCTCGATGAGGTCCGCGGCCGGGCCCAGCTTGGCGCGCACCCGCCGCACGTGGGCGTCGATGGTGCGGCTCTCGCCTAGGTACTCCAGGCCCCAGACCTGCTGGAGGATCTTCTCCCGGCTGAGGACCCGGAGGGGGTTCTTCAGGAAGTAGACGAGGAGCTCGAACTCCCGGCGGGTGAGCTCGATGGGCTGGCCCTGGACCCGGGCGACGTGGGTGTCGAGGTCCACGGTGATGGGGCCGAAGGCGAGGCCCTGGCCCTGGCCGGGGGCCTGGTCCTGGAGGAAGGCGGCCCGGCGCAGGATGGCGCGGATGCGGGCCACCAGCTCCCGGTTGGAGAAGGGCTTGGAGATGTAGTCGTCGGCGCCC
>DATJFC010000380.1:0-15820 GCA_035495995.1 Holophagaceae bacterium | reverse complement strand
TTTTGGCTCTCGGCTTTTGGCTCTCGGCTTTTGGCTCTCGGCTTTTGGCTCTTGCTAGCGCCGACCCATCCCATCACACGCCTGTGGATCGAGCGTGCAGGGGAAGTCCAGAGCCCTACTTCCCGTGCGGCGCGAGGATCTGGCTGAGCAGGTCCGGCGCGCCGTCCACGCGCTCCAGGTGGGGATAGCGCTCGCCGCCGTGGTAGTCGATGGGCAGGTCCTTCACGAAGGGGCCGTCCTTCACCGCGAGCCGGATGGGCTCCTTCGCGTCCTTGGCGTCGTGGATGGCCTCCTTGATGACATCGCCGCCATAGGCGCGGCCGTTGACGGAGACGAGGGACATGCCCGGGATGAGGCCGGCCTTGAAGGCCGGGCTGCCGGGGAGCACATCGCTGACATCGCCCTTGGCGGTGGCGGTGAAGCCCAGGGAGTACCAGGCGTTCACGCCGCCGCGCTCGGCGGTCTTGGCGAAGTCCGTGGGCTTCTCGCCGTAGACGAGCTTCCAGCCGCCGCGCGTGATCCCGCCCATGGGCGCGCGGGGCGCGACCTCGTAGATGCGGCTCTTGAAGAAGCCCGCCCAGTCGTAGGGCGCGACCTTGTTGAGGGCCGCGACGATGTCGTCGAGCGTGTAGGGCTTCACTTCGGGGTCCGTGCTGGGCGCGCCGTGGAAGGCCTGGCAGAAGTCGTCGAGGCTCTTCTTGCCCTTGGTGAGGTCGCGGATCGTCGTGTCGGCGTCGAGCCAGATCAGCAGCCCCTCGTCGTAGAAGTCCACGCCCCGCCGCCAGGCGGACCAGTAGCCCGGCGAGTTGTAGAGCACCTGGGCCTCCACGGCCGTGTCCGCGAGGGGGCGCCAGTCGCGGCCCGGGCGGGCATCGAGGTAGGACGCGACGCTTGCGAGGTTGTCGCGGTAGTCCTGGGCCGTCCAGAGCCCGGAGCGCGCCGTGAGGATGGAGCCGAGGTACTGGGTGAGCCCCTCGTAGACCCACAGCAGCTCGCCCTTCATGGGCGCGTCGTAGTTGCCGGTGGCCAGGCCCGCGGGGCGGCGGAACTTGCCGTTCCAGCTGTGGACCATTTCATGGGGCAGGAGCCCCGCGAAGAGCTTCAGCTCCGACGGGTCCACGAGGCTCTTCTCGGCGGTGCGGTCGTCGCTGCTCTGGTGGTGCTCCAGGCCGAAGTGGGCCGTGTTGTCGCTGAGCGTGAGCAGGAAGTCGTAGTGCCGGTAGTGCCGCGCGCCGAAGAGCGCGCCGCTCTCCGTCACGAGGTTCTTCAGGTGCTGGGTCGTCTCAGGCGTGATGGCCAGGGAGGAGGGGCTGTCCGATGCGATGTCCAGGTGGTGGGGGCGGCCCAGGCTCTCGCCCAGGTCCACCTTCTTGAAGTAGCGGCCCGTGAGGATGGGCGAGTCCACGAGCGTCGTCAGCGAGACGGGTTTGAAAGAGATCGAGGCGCCGTCCTGGCTGGCGATCTCGAGGGCGGTGCCGAAGGACCAGCCCTCCGGCAGTTTCACGGAAGGCTCCACCATGACGGCGTCGCTCTGCTGCCCCAAGGGGTAGAGCAGCACGGTGTTCCAGCTCAGCACCGAGAGCGCGTCCGTGCTGGAGGGTCCCGCGGAGAAGTTGCCTCCGGAGGGCGTGAGGAAGTCGAGGGAGACCTCCACGGCGTCGGCGCCCTGGGGCACTTCCAGATGGAAGGCGTACATCTCCACCGGGTCGCGGGTCCAGGGGATCTCCTTGCCGTTGGCCGTGAAGTGCAGGCCGACGAGGTCCTGGATCGGGCCCGTGGGGCCGTGCTCGCCTGGGATCCACTCCGGGTAGAAGAGCGTCAGCGCGCCGGGGGCCGCGGGGACGCGCTCCACCGCGTGAAGGTGGTGCTGCGGCGCGGTGGAGGCGTCCACCGCGAGGTGGATGGGCGCCCCGGCAGCGAGCGACAGCGCCAAGACAGAGGAAAGGAGCAGCGGAAGGCGGCGCATGGTCAGACCTCGTATGACGATGGAGCCTAGTAGACTCGCCCCACCGGGATCCCGCAAGGGAGAATCGGCGCGCTCTCGCTAGACTGATCTCTTCCTGGGAGGCGGCGTGGATCGTCTGGTCATCGAAGGGGGCCTCGCCCTGTCAGGCCGCATCAGGGTCGGGGGAGCCAAGAACGCCGCCCTGCCCTGCATCGCCGCCGGCCTGCTGTCCGACGGCCCCGTGAAGCTGTCGGGGCTCCCCTCCGTGTCGGACATCCGCACCATGCTGCGGGTGCTGGAGTCGCTCGGCTGCGCGGTGGAGCGCGCGCCAGACGCGGAAGGCTTCGAGCTGGCGGCGGAGATCCGGGCGGCTGGCTTGGAGAAGGGCGAACTGCGCGCGCCCTACGAGCTGGTGAAGACCATGCGCGCCTCCATCCTCGTGCTCGGGCCCCTGCTCGCGCGCTACGGTCGCGCCTCGGTGTCCCTGCCCGGCGGCTGCGCCATCGGCGCCCGGCCCGTGAACCTGCACCTGGAAGCGCTCCAGCGCATGGGCGCGGAGATCCAGATCGACAAAGGCTATGTGGAAGCCAAGGTGCCCGGCGGCCGGCTCAAGGGCGTCGACCACACCTTCGACAAGGTGAGCGTGGGCGCCACCGAGAACCTGCTCATGGCCGCCACCCTCGCTGACGGCACGACCGTGCTGCGCAACTGCGCCATGGAGCCCGAGATCGGCGACCTCGCCGACCTCCTGAGGAAGATGGGCGCGAGGATCGAGGGGATGGGCACCGCGACGCTGACGGTCCATGGCGTGGCGGCGCTCGGCCCCTGCGAGCACACGGTCATCCCCGACCGCATCGAGGCCGGCACCTACCTCTGTGCCGCCGCCGCCGCCTGCGGCGACGTGGTGCTGGAGCGCGTCGTGCCCGAGCACGTGCGCTCGCTCATCGAGCTGCTGGAGCGCACCGGCTGCGTCTTCACCGAGCGCGCCGGCCAGGACGGCCCCCAGCTCCGCATCCAGCGCGAGCGCGGCCAGAAGCTCCGCGCCAAGGACATCACGACGGCGCCCTACCCGGCCTTCCCCACGGACCTCCAGGCCCAGGCCATGGCCGTGATGACCCAGGCCGCCGGCATCAGCGTCATCAAGGAGACGATCTTCGAGAACCGCTTCCAGCACGTGATGGAGCTGGAGCGCCTGGGCGCCAACCTGCGCATCGACGGCGGCACGGCCATCATCGCGGGCCCCTCGCCGCTGAAAGGCTGCACCGTCATGGCGACGGACCTGCGCGCCTCCGCCACGCTCGTCATCGCGGGCCTCGTCGCCGAGGGCAGCACGACCGTGGACCGCATCTACCACCTCGACCGCGGCTACGCCGGGCTCGAGAAGAAGCTCCAGGGCGTCGGCGCGCGCATCAGCCGCGTCAGCGGCGGCTCGGTCTAGTAAACTCGGATTCCACGAAAGAGGTCGCGATGTTCGGAGACATGAAGGTCTTTTCCGGAAGCAGCCATCCGGAGCTGGCCGCGGGGATCGCCGCCCACATCGGCATGCCCCTGGGCCGCGTGAAGCTGACGAAGTTCTCCAACGAGAACATGAAGGTGAAGATCGAGGAGAACGTCCGCGAATCGGACGTCTTCGTCATCCAGACCTCCTGCCCTCCGGTGAGCGACAACCTGCTCGAGCTGCTCATCACCATCGACGCGCTCAAGTTCGCATCCGCCGCGCGCATCACGGCCGTGCTGCCCTACTTCCCCTACGCCCGCTCCGACAAGAAGGACGAGGCGCGCATCTCCATCACCGCGCGGCTCGTGGCCGACCTGCTGGAGACGGCCGGGGCCGACCGCGTGCTCACGATGACGCTTCACGCGCCGCAGATCCTCGGCTTCTTCCGCAAGCCCGCGGACCAGCTGCTCGCGACGCCGATCCTGACGCAGCACTTCAAGCGCAAGGACCTCTCCAAGGCGGTCGTCGTCGCCACGGACGCGGGCGCGGCCAAGTTCGCCGGCCACTTCGCCAAGCGGCTGGGCACGCCCATGGCCATCATCGACAAGCGCCGCTCCGACGATACCGAGAAGGCGAAGAGCGTCGCCCTCATCGGCGATGTGGACGGGCGCGACGCCATCATCTACGACGACGAGATCGCCACGGGCGGCTCCATCCAGGAGGCCGCGACCATCCTCCGCAAGTTCGGCGCGAAGACCGTGAGCGTGGGCGTCACGCATCCGGTGTTCAGCGGCCCCGCCGTGGAGCGGCTCCGGGAGGCCAACCTGGACGAGCTGGTCGTCACCGATTCCATCCCGGTCCCGCCGGAGAAGGCGGCGGCGATGCCCTACCTCAAGGTGCTCTCCACCTCCGCCATGTTCGGCGACGCCATCCTGCGCATCCACGGCGGCCGCAGCATCAGCGAGATGCTGGAGTAGGCGTGGCGCTCGAGCGGCTCCGCGTCAAGCTGGACGGCCTTCCGGACGCGCTCAACGGCCAGCTCCGGGGCGACCGCTGGGCCGAACTCCGCGCTGGGTTCAGCCGGCCCTTCCTCGCGCTGCACCTGGCCGCCGAGCTCTACACCGCCCGCGTGGCCCTGGCCCTGTCGCTGGACCTGGGCTGGGAAGCCAAGCTGCGCGCGGGCACGGACGCGGCCGGGATCCTCGCGGACCTGCCTGCCCAGTGCCGCATCCCCGTCACTTGGATGCTCGGCTTCCTCGCCGATGAGGGGCTGCTCGTCCGCGAAGGCGGCCGCATGCGGCTCGCCGGCGAGCCGGACATCGATCTCGCGGAGGTCCGCGCCTTCGCCGCCGCCGAGTCGGGTCCGCAGATGGCGACCTTCGACCTGCTGGACCGCCTGCGCGCCGTGATCCCGCCCTTCTTCACGGCAGGCAAGCCCGGCGAGCCTCTGCTCTTCGACCTCACGACCTTCCCGCTCTGGCTCGCCTACTTCCGCAACGACAACCCCGTCTACCGGCCCAACAACCTGCTCACGCTCATGGCGCTGCGGGAGCGCTTGCCGGAACAGGCGCGGGTGCTGGAGATCGGCGCGGGCTCCGGTTCCTTCCTGCGCATGCTGCACGAGGACGGGACGGCGAAGGGGTACCTGCCCCGCATCGCGGACTACCGCTTCACCGATGTCTCGCCGGCTTTCCTCCGCCGCGCGCAGCGCGACCTCGCCGGCGAGCTCCCGGGCGTCCCGCTCTCCTTCGGATCCTTCGACCTCAACAAGGACTTCCACGCGCAAGGGATCGAGGACGGCAGCCTCGACGCCATCGCCGGCGTCAACGTCCTCCATGTCGCCAAGGACCTCCCCGGCACGCTCTCCGCGCTGCGCCGCGCCCTGAAACCCGGTGGCATCCTCGCCTTCGGCGAATGCCTCAAGCCCGCCCTGGACGAACCCATCTATCTGGAATTCCTCTTCAACTTCATGGACTCCTTCCGACTGGTGGACCTGGACCCGGTCCTGCGCCCCGCGCCGGGCTTCCTCACGCCGGAGCAATGGGAACTGCTGCTCCGCCACGCGGGTTTCCGCGAGATCCAGCCTTATCCCGACGCGCGCGCCCTCATGGACAAGGTGCCTGACTTCTTCGTGGGCGGCTTCGGCGCGCTCGCCTAGGCCGGGCCTCGCGATGGCCGCCAACCTCCGCCAGCTCCTCATCCAGCGCGCCGCGCGCCTGCAAGACCGCCCCGCGCTCACAGCGCCGGGCTGGGGCACGCTCTCCTGCGGCGCCTGGCGCAACCGCGTGGAAGGCGTGGCGCTGGGTCTCATGGCGCAGGAGCCGCCGCCGGAATCCGTCTCCAGCCGCACCGGCACAGCCTGGGATTGGGCGCTGGAAGTGGCCGCCGCCTGCGCGGGCCTGCGCTTCGACCCCGCCGCGCCCGAAGCCGATGCGGCCGCCCTCGGCGGCGCGCGCTTCAACGACGACCACGGCCGCCGCGCCTACCACGACCGCGAGAACACCCTCGACGCGGACACGCCCTTCGACGCGCGCCACACCCACGGCGACATGATGCTGAGGCTCCAGCGTTGGAACCGGAAGCTCGGCTGGGATCACGACATGGCATTGCGCGTTCCCCTTTCCGCGTTGCCCACCGAAGCCGCACGCGCCGCGCTCTGGAACCTCCTCTACGCCGGCGGCCACGCGGTGCTGATGGAGGACGGGCCCTCAGCCCCGCGGGGACTGAGCCGCCTACTCACGCGCGGAAGCGCGGCGCCCGCGTGGAATCCCGCCCTCTTCGATGGCTTCTGGGATTGATCAGGCCGAGGCACGGGGCATCCATGACCGCAGCGGCCGCTGGGACAGATCCCACACCTGGAAACCCCAGGGCAGCTTGGACACCCCAAGCCGTTTCCGGATCTGGGCCTTGGCCTCCGCCAACGAACCCGCTTGCACGGGCCCGTGCTCGACGACGAATCCCGGGAATCTGTAGCCGTAGGCGCGCACGCGTCACCTCACGACTCCATGTTCGTCTTTTTTTCGCTTGTGTCAAGTCCCTGCCCAGCACGCCTTCCCTCCACCCGGAACGAGCCCCTTGCCAATTCCCACCCTCCTGTTAGTCTTGAGGTTCCGCTCGTTGGGGAGTGGTCTAATGGTAGGACAACAGATTCTGATTCTGTCAGGTGAGGGTTCGATTCCTTCCTCCCCAACCATTCGCTAGCAGCACCAGACGGTCCCATCGTCTAGCGGTTAGGACACCGCCCTCTCACGGCGGGAACAGGGGTTCGATTCCCCTTGGGACTACCAAGCAGGCCATCCGCGAGGGTGGCCTTTTTGTTTGGCGGACGCAAGGGGAGGAGCGCCCCGGACGGCGAAGTCCGGTGTCCCGTTCCCGGCGTGAACGCTGAAAAGGCGGGGGCCTCCGCGGAAGCTTGATCTGGGTCAAGCTCCGGGTGCGCCGGATGTCCGAAGGTGGTTCCGGAGGGACCTCATGCGGCCTCGATGGACCACCCTGCTGCCCCCCGAACACGGCTCCTGGGCCTTCCTGGCCCTTCCCGCGGCGGTCGGCCTGATGCGCCGGCCCTCCTTCAGCGGCGGACTCCTGGCCCTCGCGGTGCTGTGCGCCTTCCTCGTCCGCACGCCGCTTCAACGCCTCCGGGGTCCGAGGCGCCACCCTGATGCGATGGCCTGGGTGAGCCTCCTCCACCCGCTGGGATCGTCGGCCGCTCTGCTCGCCCTGTTCGAAGGATCCACGCATCCCCTGATCGCCGCCTGCATCGGCGCCGGCCTGCTGGTGGCGTGGCTCGTGCCGGCAGTCTGGGCTGTCCGGCGATCGCTGGCCTGGGAACTGGGCGCGGCGGCCCTGCTTTCCCTCCAAGCCCCTGCGATCCTGCGGCTCGGCGGCGCCACGATCCGTGAAGCTTCGCTCATCTGGGTCTTCCTGGCCCTGTTCACGCTCCCTCCCATCTTCTACCTGCGGCAGCGCCTCGATCCGAAGGCCGGCGCGGCCCGCGTGCGGAGTTCCCTCGCGACCCACGCCGGGGCCGCGGCTCTGGCCTTCGGCGCCGTCTGGATGGGCTGGGCGCCGCTCGCCTTCCTCCTGTGGGCAGGCCTGCTGGCGGCGCGGGCCGCCTGGGGCGCTTCCCGCGGGTGGCGCGCGGGGCGGGGACGCAGGCTCGGGACCGCCGAGGCCCTCGTGAGCTGCATCCACATGGCGCTGCTCGCAGGATGGGGGAGGTTGTGATGAAGATCCCGGCGGCGGCGTGGATAAGAGGGCTAGTCTGGGGCCGCCCCTCCTCACGGAGTCAATCATGGCCATGATCCAGCGGCTGGATCTGTCGCCCATGGCCCTCCTCAGGGCCTTCGCCACCACGGTTCTGGCCGCGGGCCTCGTGGCGCTCGGAAGCCGGAACGGCCGCTGGCTCGATCCGGCCCTGCTGGGCTACCTGCTGGCGACGCTCTTCGCCTGTTTCGGCGTCGCTTACCGTTACTGGGATTGGGTGGACCGGCCGCCGACGTGGATGTATTTCCGCAGCTCGCTGCGGACCCTGCTGAGCCCCAGGGGCTTCAAGGCCCTGGCGAAGATGGGCACCGCCGCGGCAGACCAGATCGTGCTGCAACGCTTCATCGAGAAGCGGAGCCTCCGGCGGTGGGGCGCCCACTTCCTCCTCTCCTGGGGCTGCCTGCTGGCCTTCGCCATCACGATCCCGCTGGTCTTCGGATGGGTGCGTTTCACCTCGGCGGGGATGGACCCCAGCCGCTACCAGGCGTGGGTCCTGGGCTTCCCGGCCTTCACCTTCCCCCTGAATTCACTGGAGGCCACGCTCACCTTCCACGCGCTCGACATCGCCGCCGTGATGGTCATCGCGGGATGCATCCTCTCCTTCCTGCGCCGGAGCCACGACGCGGGGGACGCCGCCACGCAACGGGCGGACCTGGACCTGATGCCGCTCCTGCTGCTCATCGCGGTGAGCGCCACGGGCCTCATGCTCACGGTGTCCGAGGAGTACCTGCAGGGCCGGAACTTCGGGACCCTCGCCTACCTGCACGAGCTGACGGTGATCCTGCTGCTGCTCTCGCTGCCCTTCGGCAAGCTCTTCCACATCGTCCAACGCCCGGCGCAGATCGGCGTGAAGCTCTACAAGGAGGAGGGCGAGGCCGAAGGCCGCCTGCCCTGCAAGGCCTGCGGCGCGCCCTTCATCCGCGCCAACCAGCGCCGGGACCTGGAAGAGCTCTGGAACCGCCTGGACCTCAAGGGCGCCACCCACGACGGCGGACGCTTCCACCACCTGGACCTCTGCCCCCGCTGCAAACGGCGCCTGCTGGCGAAGAGCCAGTCAGCGCGCCTCGGTGGCGGTTTCGATCCCTTCCACGGCATGCCGCTGCCCACGGAACCCATCCCGGATCCCACCACCTGGAGCGCCCCCCGATGAGCCAGCTGCCCAACAGCCTCGACGAGCTGCGCCGCGCCTTCGGCCCGCACCTGAACCTGGCGCCGCCCGGCGGCTGGCAGGCGGACTCCGTGCCCGACAAGCTCGTGAAGACCCACTGCTGCTTCTGCGGCCAGCAGTGCGGCATCCAGCTCAAGGTGAAGGACAACCAGGTCATCGGCTTCGAGCCCTGGGAGGAGTTCCCCTTCAACAAAGGCAAGCTCTGCCCCAAGGGCGTGAAGCGCTACCTCCAGGGCAACCACCCGGACCGTCTCACGAAGGCGCTCCTGCGCGACGAGCACGGCTTCGCCGAATCGGACTGGGAAACCGCCATGGCGCGCACCGCCGCGAAGATCCAGGAGATCCAGGCCAAGCACGGACCGCATTCCTTCGCGGTGCTGAGCGGCGTCTCCATGAGCAACGAGAAGAGCTACCTCACGGGCAAGTTCGCGCGGCTCGGGCTCGGCACCCGCAACCTCGACTACAACGGCCGCCTCTGCATGGTCTCCGCCGGCGCGGGCAACAAGCGGGCCTTCGGCGTGGACCGCGCCGCGAACCCCTGGAGCGACATCGAGGGCACGGACCTCATCTGGGTGCAGGGCTCCAATGTGGCCGAGTGCTCGCCCATCACGACGGACTACATCTGGCGGGCCCGGGACAAGGGCGCGCGCCTCATCGTCGTGGATCCGCGCATCACGCCCATCGCGCGGACCGCGGACCTGGTCCTGCCCCTCAAGCCCGGCAGCGACTGCGCCCTCAACAACGGCGTGCTGCACCTGCTCCACAAATGGGGGCTCATCGACTGGGCCTTCGTGAAGGAACGCACGAACGGATTCGAGCAGGCCCTGGAAGCCGTGAAGGACTGCACGCCCGAGTGGACCTCGGAGCTGACGGGCCTGCCCGTGGCCGCCATCGAGCAGGCCGCCCGCTGGTGGGGCGAAGCGAAGTCGAGCATGCTGCTCCACGCCCGCGGCATCGAGCACCAGAGCAAGGGCGCGGACAATGTCAGCTCCTGCATCAACATGGTCCTGGCCACGGGCCGCATCGGCCGGCCCTTCTGCGGCTACGGCACCATCACGGGCCAGGGCAACGGGCAGGGCGGCCGCGAGCACGGCCACAAATGCGACCAGCTCCCGGGCAACCGCGACATCGAGAACCCCGAGCATCGCGCCCACATCTGCAAGGTGTGGAACTGCACGGACGAGGAGCTGCCGCGGAAGGGCATCACGGCCCAGGAGATCATGAACGCCATCCACGCGGGCGAGATCAAGGGGCTGATGCTTCTCTGCTTCAACCCCGTGGTGAGCCTGCCGAACACCGATTTCACGCGGGAGGCGCTCTCCAAGCTGGAGTTCATGGTGGGCATGGACTTCTTCCTCAGCGAATCCATGCAGTACGCCGACGTGGTGCTGCCCAGCGCGCTGCAGGAGGAGGACGAGGGAACCACCACTTCCGCCGAAGGGCGCGTCATCAAGATCAACAAGGCCGTGGACTGCCCCGGCGACGCCAGGCCTGACTGGCAGATCATGGTGGAGCTCGCGAAACGCCTGGGAAAGGGCCGGTTCTTCGACCACTTCGACAGTTCGCGTTCCATCTTCGAGGAGCTGCGCAAGGCTTCGTCGGGCGGAACGGCGGACTACGGCGGCATCACCTACGAGAAGATCGAGCAGAACATGGGCGTGTTCTGGCCTTGTCCCACGGAGGACCATCCGGGCACGCCGAGGCTCTTCGAGGGCGGGAAGTTCTTCCACCCGGACGGCAAGGCGAAGTTCTACCCGACGCCCTGGAGGCCGGCCATGGAGGTGGTGGACGCCGACTATCCCGTCTGGCTCACGACGGGCCGCGTGGTCTTCCACTACCTGAGCGGGACCCAGACGCGGCGCATCGGCTTCCTCGTGGAGCAGTGCCCCCACCCCTATCTGGAAATCCACCCGCGGCTGGCGGAGCGCTACGGCATCGCGGAAGGCGATCCGGTGGAGATCGAGAGCCGCCGCGGCGCCATGGTGCTACCGGCCAAGGTGGTGACGACCATCCGCCCCGACACGGTCTTCATCCCTTACCACTGGACCTCCAAGCTGGCGGCCAACCAGCTCACGGCGCGGCACCTGGATCCCGTGAGCAAGATCCCCGAGTACAAGGTGAGCGCGGTGCGGATCCGCAAGACGACGCCCGACCGCTACAGCCCCGAGCTGGCCGAGCTCCAGCGCATGGCCTACGAGGCGAGAAGCAACCAGCCCGACATCCCCGAGCAGGTGTTCTGATGGCCCTGGTCAACGAAGAGTACGGCTTTTTCATCGATCCCCAGCGCTGCATCGGCTGCCGGGCCTGCGTGGGCGCCTGCGCGGAATGCGGCACCCACCGCGGGCGTTCCATGATCCACCTCGACGAGATGGACCGCCTCGCCAGCACCCAGACGGCGCCCACCGTCTGCATGCACTGCGAGGACCCCATCTGCGCCCAGGTCTGCCCCGCCGACGCCATCAAACGCACCGAGGACGGCGTCGTCCACAGCAGCCAGAAGCCGCGCTGCATCGGCTGCCAGAACTGCGAGCTGAGCTGTCCCTTCGGCGTGCCCATCGTGCTCAGCGGCCTGGAGCAGATGCTCAAGTGCGACCTCTGCTACGACCGGACCAGCGAAGGGCACAAGCCCATGTGCGCCACCGTCTGCCCGAGCCAGGCGCTGCTCTACGCGCCGAAGGCCCAGATCGAGGGCCTGCGCAAGAACAAGCCCTTGCGGGAGTTCACCATCGGGACCCTGCAGGTGAAGACCCGCAATGCCGTGATGGTGCCGGATGACGAGGCCCCGCTGCACCTGGACGCGGCCCTGCTGATCTCGGGAGGGTTCTGATGGCCAAGTGGCGCAAGGCGTTCCCCGTGGACCTGGCGGATGAAAGCTTCATCAGCCGGCGAGAGTTCGCGCGGTTCCTCGCGCTCGTGAGCGCGGGTTTCACTGCGGGCATCGGCTACCTCTGGATCCGGAAGAAACCGCTGGAGGGAGCTCCGGAACCGGCGGGCCTCCCCGAAGCGCGGGTGGATCTCGGCCCCGCGGCCGCGCTGGCGCCCGGCCAATCGCGGCTCTTCACCTACCGGGACAAGGACGACCGCTGCATCCTCCTGCGCACTTCGGACGGGGAGTTGAGAGCCTACCGGCAGACCTGCACCCACCTCGGCTGCGCGGTCCGCTTCAAGGGCGGGCAGCTGGAGTGCCCCTGCCACAACGGCTACTTCGAATGCGGCCGCGGCTTCCCCGTGCAAGGCCCTCCCACGCGCCCGCTCTCAGCCATCGCGCTGGAAGTGGCGCCGGATGGCAGGATCTGGGCCGTGGGCGACCTGCCCAAGCCCGGGCGCGCGAAGGAGGCCTGAGATGCGCCCCAAACCTCCCCGCACCGCCATGACCAGCTTCGTGCTGGGCATGGGCCTGCTCATCCTCGTCATCCAGGTCTACCTCTTCGAGACTGTCCTCGGGAGCGTGTTGGACGGCCGCCGCGCCCTGCTGGGCGGGGCCTTCGCCGCGTCGCTCCTCCTCACCGTCATCGCGCTTTTCCTGGCCTTCAGGATCAGGGGCCTCGAGAACGAATCCCGCGGCAAGGACGAGCCATGACCCAAGGTCCGCTCCATCTCTTCGAGCCTGAAGTTTCCCGGGGCCTCGTCGACCGGCTGAGGCTCAGCTGGCTGCTGGGGCATTTCCCGGAGCGGCCCGTATGGGCGGCCTTCATGTTCATCAACGGCTTCATCAGCATCGCCCTCATGAGCCTTGCGGCCCTGACGATGAAGACGAGCTTCATCTTCCCGTCCCTGGGCCCCACGGCCTTCCTCTTCTTCTTCAGCCCCCAGGCGCCCTCCGCGAGCCCGCGCCACACCCTTTACGGCCACGCCATCGGGATCGCCTGCGGCTACGGCGCGTTGTGGGCCACCGGCCTCCAGCACGCGCAGTGGGCCCCGGGCACCACGGTGCACCTGGCCCGCGTGATGGCGGCGGCGCTGGCCCTCGCCTCCACCGGCGCGCTCATGATCCTCTTCAAGGCCGCCCATCCTCCGGCGGGCGCCACCACCCTCATCGTGGCGCTGGGCATCATCATCCAACCCAAGAACCTGGCGGTCATCGAACTCGCCGTGGCGTTGCTCACGCTCCAGGCCATCGCCATCAACCGGCTCGCGGGGCTCGACTACCCCCTCTGGGCGAGAAGAGTCAAGGACCCCGCGCCCTGAACGGGACGGGCCGCCCGCTGCCGCGGGCGGCCCCCCTCGAGCGGCCTCCTTCAACCCGCCTGGCGCTCGAACCCCACCGCCCCGGGGAAGAGGAAGCTGTTCTCCTTGTGGATGTGCCGGTGGAGATCCTCCTCCAGCTCGCGCAGCCCTTCGAGCAGCGCGCGCCAGCTCCCGCAAGCGCCCTCCGGCGGCGCGAAGCCGTCCGTGAGCTGGCGGAACTCGTCGAGCCGCGCGCCATGCTGCTCGTGCTCCTGGAGCATGCAGGCGATGGGGTACTGGACCGTCGGCGGCATGGACCAGCGCCGGCCCTCCGCCAGGGCCTGGATCATGGGGAAGAGGATGCGCTCCTCCTTGTCCATGTGCTCGAACGTCTCCCGGGCGAAGGCGTCAAGGACGGTCTCGAGCTGCCTCAGCCGCGGGTCCTCATCCCCGTGGACGCGGGCCACCTTGGCCGCGAGCCGCTGAAGCCGGGGCAAGGCCTCGCGCGTGTAGGCGTGGTGGGTGGCCGTGATGTGGTGGATGGCCGAATCGAGGCTTTCCATCCAGGCGGGGTCCTCCAGATCCGGTCCGGCGTCCGCCGTCTCCAGCGCCGCGACCACCTCCGCGAGTTCCACGCCTTTCCGGGCGCAGGCCTGATCGAGCCTGGCCGCGCCGCCGCAGCAGTAGTCGAGGCCGTACCGCTCCAGCGCGGCCGACCGTCCGGGCCGTTCCAGCACCAGTTCTCCCAGGGAACGACCTTCCCATCCGTTGGCCATGGCCTCCTCCGCGCGGCGTATTCCGCAGGGAAAGGCTCGCTCCCCCGGCCGGGGCGCGTCTTGACGGATCTCAATCGCCGCTGCCGTCGTAGGCTGGGGCATGGCCGTCGCTCCCTACCGCAGCCTCTGGTGCAAGGCGCCCCTGTTCCGCTCCCTTGAGCCCTCCCAGGTGGAACGCGTGGGGAGCCTCGTGGAGATCCGCCGCCTCGGCGCGGACCAGGTGCTCTTCGTGGCCGGCGAACCCTGCACCGGCTTCTATGTCGTCCTCGAAGGCGCCATTCGCCTGCTGAAGCCCCAGGACGGGGGAGAGGAGACGCTCCTGAATGTCATCCATCCCGGCCAGAGTTTCGCGGAGGCGGCCCTGTTCGCCGGCGGCGTCTTCCCGGCCACCGCGCGGGGCATGGGAGAGACGCTGCTGGCCCGCGTGCCGCGGGACCCCCTCCTGAACCTGCTCCGGTCGGACTCCCTCCTGTGCCTGAAGATGCTGGAGAGCCTCGCGGCCTGGCACCACCGCCTCACCCAGCAGGTGCAGCAGCTGCGGGCCGTCGATTCCGGCGGCCGTCTCAGGGCCTGGCTGGCTGAAGAAGCCCGCCGGAGCCCCAGCCGGGAAGTGCTGCTGCGGATGCCCAAGAAGATCCTCGCCGGCCAGCTCGGCATGACGCCCGAGACCCTGAGCCGCCAGTTGGCGCAGCTGAAGGCGAAGGGGCTCATCCAGGTCGATGGGCCCCGCATCCGGGTCTCGGATCCAGAGGGCGAGCCTGGGCCATGAAGCCGCAGCGGGGATGCCGGAGCGGCCTCCGGCCCGGCCTCACTCCGCCAGACACAATCCCACGCGATGCCCTGATCCCCGTCCCACCGCCCTGAATCCGTCTTCCGCTTTCTCCACGCGGTCGGCCGGGCTCGGGAGCGCGTCCCAGCCGGCGGCTGTGGCGAGGGCGCGATGGGCCTCGTCGTAGCGGTAGTTGCGCTCGCCCTTCGCCGTGCGCACGCGCAGGGTCCAGATGCCCTCGTCGGCGGTGACTTCGAGGCTTTGCACGGGCGCGCCGAAGGCCTTCTCCAGCGCGGCGGCGGACCAGAGGCGCGCCCATGGATCGGAGCTCCCGGCGCCGTGCCGCGGGCAGGGCGTGACGCCGCGGTCGGGTCCGCCCCACAGGGCATGGGGCGAAAGCGGTTCACCGCCGCAGTGGGCGGTCCACTGGCTCGGGCCCGGGCTCCGCGCCGCTTCGAGAATGCGTCCCCAGGCCTCGTCGCTGAAGCCGGGATCCGCGCCGCCGGCCGCATCCGACGCGTGGCGGGGATCGCGCCAGTCGAGGCGGGGCCCGAGGCCGACGAACCAGGCGCAGTGGGTGTCATCGCAGACATCCGCATCCGCGTGGCGCGGGCCCTGCGCGAGGAAGCGCAAGACCGCCGCGCCGAGTTGTTCGCGCAGGTCCGCGCTGCCCTTCGGCAGTTCCGCCGCGACGACGCCGGAGACATAGGCGCGCGCTTCCAGCGTCGCGATGAGGCGCAGCGATCCCGCCCGGCCCGTGGCGCATTCGAGCCTTCCAAGGAAACGGCGGCGCGCGCCGGAATCGGGCGCGCGGACCTCGATGAGCCCGGGGCCCAGATGGTCGCCGGCGCGGAGCGCCCGCGCGCCGCCGGGGCCGAGGTAGCCGCCCCCGCAGGCCATGGGCGCGGCGCCGAGGTTGCGCGCCTCCCAGCGCGGTGAGGCGATCAGATCGAAGAGCCGCACGCGCACGGTGCCGGATTCGATCTCGTTGACGGAGCGCGGGCCGCGAGTCTTCATCCCGCGCGCCATGGACCAGGGCCTCAGGCGCGCGACCTCGTCCGACATGGCGAGGGCGGCTTCGCGGCCCGTGCCGGGATCCAGCCTGGCGAGCATCGCCCAGCCCGCGTCGTCCACCGCGAGGGCGAGGCCGCAGGTGTGGAGCGGATTGCCATCCGGCGAAGGCACGGTGCCGGTCTTGATCCAGAAGCCGCGGCGGCCGAGCCCCTTCGCCGTGCCGTCCAGCGCGGCCTCCCGCAGGCCTTCGAGCACCTGGCGGCGGATGGGCTCGCCCACG
>DATJFC010000379.1:0-3483 GCA_035495995.1 Holophagaceae bacterium | reverse complement strand
GGCATGGACGCCCTGCCCCTCATCGCACTCGACGGTCCCAGCGGCGTCGGAAAATCCACCACGGCCAAGGCCGTGGCCGCGCGCCTGGGCTGGGACTACCTGGACACCGGCGCCATGTACCGCTCCGTGGCGCTGGCGGCGCTGCGCGCGGGACTCGCGCCCGCGGACAAGGCGGCGCTGCACGCTCTGCTGCCTGGGCTGGAGCTGGAACAGGGTTCGGGGCGCTTCCTGCTCAACGGCGAAGACATCAGCGAAGCGATCCGCGCGCCGGAGGTGACGGCCCTCGTGAGCCCTCTGAGCGCTGACGCTTCCGTGCGGGAATCGCTCGTCGCCCAGCAGCGGCACATCGGATCCCGCGGCCGCTTCGTGGTGGACGGGCGCGACATCGGCACCGTCGTCTTTCCGCAGGCCTGCTGCAAGGTCTTCCTCACCGCCAGCGTCGCGGCCCGCGCGGCGCGGCGATTCCTGGAGTTGCGGGCCAAGGGCGTCACGACGACGGAAACGGAAGTGGCCGCCGGCCTCGCGGCCCGCGACCTCGCGGACAGCACCCGGGCCGTGGCGCCGCTGAAGAAAGCCGAGGGCGCCTGGGAGCTGGATTCCAGCGGCCTGAGCCTGGAGCAGGTCGTGGACGCCATCGTGGCGCACCACCTGGCGCACTAGGAGCCCAGCAGGTCCGCCAAGGCGTCGTGGAGGTCCCGGGCGAGGAAGGGCTTGCGCAGGAAGTTCAAGTGGGCCGCGCCTTCGAGGGCCTCGGCCTCTGAATAGCCCGAGGTGAGGAGGATGGGCAGGTCCGGCCGCGCGGCCCGGAGGCTGGCCGCGGTCTCGCGCCCGCCCATGCGCGGCATGGTGAGGTCCAGCACGGCGGCGCGGTAGGCTTCCGGCCTCGCGTTGAATCGGGCCACCGCATCGGCGCCGTCCGAGGCCGCGTCCACTTCGAAGCCCATGCGCCGGAGGACCGCCGTGGTGCTGTCCCGCACGTCGATCTCGTCATCCGCCAGGAGGAGGAGGCCGCCGGCCCGCAGCACCTTGGGGTCCTGGCCGCCGGAACCGCGCTCCAGGGCCGTCTTCGTGGCGGGGAAGTAGATCTGGAAGGTCGTGCCCTTGCCCTTCTCCGACTGGAGCAGCAGGCCCGCGCGGTGGCCGCGGAGGATGCCCAGCATGGCCGAGAGGCCCAGGCCGCGGCCCTGCTCCTTCGTCGTGAAGAAGGGGTCGAAGATGCGGTCGCGCACCTCCTCCGCCATGCCGCAGCCGGTGTCGCTCACCTCCAGCACGGCGTACTCGCCGGGCGCCAGGTTCTGCCCCGAGAAGCGCGAGGCGATGTCGGCCTCGTCGACGATGCGCTGGCGCGTGGCCAGGATGATGCGGCCCTCGTCCTCGCCGATGGCGTCGGCGGCGTTGGTCACCAGGTTCACGACCACCTGCTGGAGCTGGGCCGAATCCGCTTCCACCGCGGGAAGGTCCGCCCCCAAGCGGAAATCCAGGCGCACCTTCTTCGGGATGCTGACCCCGAGCAGCTCGGTGATGTCCTCCACCACGAGGTTGAGGTCGTGCGCCATGACGACGAAGCGCCCGCGGCCCGAATAGGCGAGGAGCTGGCGGGTGAGGTCGGAGGCCCGCTGGATCGTCGCCTCCATGCGGTCGAGGTAGAGCCCCGCGCCGGCCGGGTTCTCCCGGGTCAGGCCGAGGTTGCCCACCAGGGCCGTGAGGAGGTTGTTGAAGTCGTGGGCGATGCCGCCCGCCAGCAGGCCCAGGCTCTCCAGCTTCTGGGACTGGCGCAGGCGCTCTTCGGAGCGGCGGAACTCCGTCATGTCGCGGCAGACGCCCGCGATGCGGACCACCTTGCAGAGGGCGTCCTTCAACGGCACGAGGGAGGTGCTCACCGCCGAGGGCCCCTGCGGCATCTCCACGGTCTCGTCGTAGGTGATGGGCCGGTCGGCGGCGATCACCTCCTTGAAGCGGTCTTCGAAATAGCGGTAGAGGGCGGGAGGCAGCAGGTCGCGGAGGTCCTTCCCCGACGCCTCGGCTTTCTTGAGCCCGAGGAACCGCTCCGCCTCGGGATTGAGGTCGTCATAGCTGTAGCCGTCGCCCCTCACGCCCACGAGGAAGACCGCGTCGCCGGAATTCTCGAAGAGGCCACGGAAACGCGCCTCGCTCTCCCTCAGGGCCTGCTCCGCCGCCCTGTGCTCGGCGCGGGCCTGGCTCTCCTTCAGCTCGCGCTTCACCGCCGGCGCGAGGCGGGTGAGGTTGTGCTTGATGAGGTAGTCGTTGGCGCCGGCCTTCATCGTCTGGACCGCGACCTCCTCGCCCACGACGCCGGACACGATGATGAAGGGCAGGTCGGGGTCCGCCTTCCGGAGGATCCGCAGCGCCTCCTCGCCGCTGAAGGCGGGCAGCACGTAGTCGCCGATCACCAGGTCCCATCCGCCTTCCGCGAGCGCCGCGGTATAGGCCTCGGCGGTCTCCACGCGGCGGATGTCCGGCGCGTAGCCGCCCTTCTCAAGCTCCCGCTTCAGCAGGAGAGCGTCATCCTCCGAATCCTCCACCAGGAGGAGGCGCAACTCCTCCCTCATCCCAGCCCTCCGCGGGGATGGGGAGGCTCGTTGAGCATGAGCCAGTAGAAGCCCAGCTGGCCCACGGCCGCGACGAACTCGTCGAAGTCCACCGGCTTTCGGACGTAGCTGTTGGCCCCCAGCTCGTAGCTGGCCACGAGGTCGGGCTGCTCCTTGGAGGTGGTGAGGATGACGACCCGCAGCAGCTTCGTGCGCTCGTCCGCGCGCACGCGGCGCAGCACCTCGAGCCCGTCCACCTTCGGCAGCTTGAGGTCCAGCAGCATGAGGGTGGGCAGCTCGTGCGGGTCGCGGTCCGCGTGGGAGCCGGCGCAGAAGAGGTAGTCCAGGGCCTCGGCCCCGTCCTTGGCCACCACGACCGGGTTCATGAAGTGGTTCTTCTTGAACGCGCGCAGCGTGAGGGCGACATCATCGGGGTTGTCCTCCACCAGGAGGACCGTGCCCTTGGGGTCGATCTCGGGCGTCATGCCTTGTCCTCCGGGAGGGTGAAGTAGAAGGTAGCGCCTTTTCCGGCTTCGCCCTTGGCCCAAATGCGGCCGCCGTGGCGGTGGATGATGCGGGACACGGTGGCCAGCCCGATGCCCGTCCCGGGGAACTCCTCGGCGCTGTGCAGGCGCTGGAAGACGCCGAAGAGCTTGTGCGCGTAGGCCATGTCGAAGCCCGCTCCGTTGTCCTTCACGAAGAAGGCCCGCCCCTCCCCGGTCTCGGCGGCGCCCACCTCGATGCGGGCGGACTCGGTGCGGCTGCTGTACTTCCAGGCGTTCCCGAGGAGGTTGTCGAGGGCGATCCTCAGCAGGTGGAGGTCCCCGGTGGCGGCGAGGCCTTCCTGCACCCGGGTGGTGACGGCCCGGCCGGGGTCCTGCTGGCGCAGGTCGGCGATGACGGCCTTGGCCGCGGCCGTGAGGTCCACGGGGCC
>DATJFC010000378.1:0-2156 GCA_035495995.1 Holophagaceae bacterium | reverse complement strand
TGGGGCCAGATGCTCGCCACCGCCCGCGCCTACTTCCTCGTGAGCCCGTGGCCGCTCATCTGGCCCGCGCTGGGGCTGATCGGCCTGCTCTGCGCCGCGGGATCGAACCTCGGCCCGGACGATCGCATCCATGATGTCGGCTGATAGACTCTCCCCAAGGTGGACACGACGATGAAGCGATCCCTCGCCTGGCTCCTCGCCCCGTTCATCGCGCCCGCGATGGCGCTCAGCCTCGCCGCGCAGGCTCCGCAGGAGGTGGTGCTTCAGGCCTCCAGCGGCGCGAAGCTCGTGCTGGGCCTGCCCGCGCCTTCCGCCCAGGGCGGGAACTCGGCCACGGTGGATAAGGAGTTCAACCAGGTGCTGCGCTCCGACCTCGAGCGCTCCGGGGTCTTCGTGCTGGCCAAGGGCGCTCTGCCCGCCACGGGCGACGCGGCCACCTGGCCCGCGTGGCGAGACGCGGGCTCCGACTGGATCGCGCCCATGCGCCTCACGGTGGACCAGGAGAACATCCTCGATCTCCAGGTGGTGGACGCGAAGGCGCAGAAAGCCATCTTCTCGAAGCGCTTCCAGGGCCGCGTGCCGCTGCGCCAGGTCGCCCACGCCGCCGCCGACCAGCTCGTCGCGTGGCTCACGGGCGTCTCGGGGACCGCCTCCACGCACTTCGTCTTCGTGAAGCAGACGGCGCCCGGCGTGAAGGAGCTCTACCGCATGGATCGCGACGGCGCCGGCATCCTGCAGCTCACGCGCTACGGCAGCCTCACGCTTTCGCCCACGGTCGCTCCGGACGGCCGCATCGCCTTCGTCACCTACAAGGGCGGCTCGCCCCAGATCTGGGGCCAGCGCTCCGTGGGCGGCGCCTTCGAACGGCTCTATCCCGCCGCGGGCGAGTCGGTGGGCCTCTGCAATTCGCCCTGCTTCTCGCCGGACGGCAAGCGCCTCGCGTTCGTGCAGGGCGACCGCCGCGGCAACTGCGACATCATGGTCCTCGATCTGCAGAGCGGGCGCGCCCGCCGCCTCACGGACGGCTTCGGCATCAACACCGAGCCCACCTGGAATCCCAACGGCACGCAGCTCGCGTTCACATCGGATCGCGAAGGCGGCCCCCAGATCTTCCTCATGCAGGACGACGGCACCAACATCCGCCGCCTCACGAGCGAGGGCGCCTACAACGCCACGCCCTCTTGGAGCCCCAAGGGCGACATGATCGCGTATGTCTCGCGATTCGAGGGCCGCTTCGATCTCTTCGTGTACAAGCTGGGCGAAGGCAAGGCCTACCAGATCACGACGGGCGTGGGCACGAGCGAGTCCCCCAGCTGGTCCCCGGACGGGCGCGCCCTCGTCTTCAATAGCAACCGCTCCGGCGCCATGCAGCTCTACTGGACTTCGCTGGACGGCCGGCAAGTGGACCAGGTCTCTCCTCTGGCCCCGGTCCAGAGCCCGCGGTGGGTGCAATAACCCGCTCCAGGCGCGTCCATGACATAAGTTTTACCCTTTCAGTCCCACCGATCTTGCTAACCTCGGTCCTAGCGCTGTCCCGCGGATCCACACCACCAAGGAGGAAAGTCCCATGCGCGTGAGCAAAGCTCTCACTCCCCTCTCGCTGTCAGCCATCCTGGCCATCGGCCTCGGCATGGCCTGCTCCAAGCCGGCCCCCGCTCCGCCGCCGCCTCCGCCGGCTCCCGCTCCCGCTCCCGCGCCCGCTCCCGCGCCGCCTCCGGCTCCCGCCGGCCCCAGCGCCGAGGAGCTCGCCCAGCAGCGCCGCGACGCCGAGATGAAGCAGTACGCCGCCGACAAGGCCGGCGCGCTGAAGAACATCCACTTCGACTTCGACAAGTCCGACATCCTCGAGTCCGACCGTCCGACCCTGCAGGGCATCGCCGACTTCATGAAGAAGTACGCGGACGTGAAGATCCAGGTTTCCGGCAACTGCGACGAGCGCGGCACCAACGAGTACAACCTCGCGCTCGGCAACCGCCGCGCCGCCGCCGCGCTGTCCTACCTCAAGGGCCTGGGCGTGGACGAGGGACGCGTCTCCACCATCAGCTATGGCAAGGAGAAGCCCGTCTGCGGCGACTCCAACGAGGGTTGCTGGTCCCAGAACCGCCGCGACGAGTTCGGCACCACCACCGAGCACGTCGCCAAGTAAGCCCGCGGGA
>DATJFC010000377.1:0-4530 GCA_035495995.1 Holophagaceae bacterium | reverse complement strand
GTCGAAGGCGGCACGGAGTTCGAGATCGGCGCCGGGCTCCAGGGCCGGCAGGGCGCGGAGGCGCAGGGGCGGTAGGAGGAGCGCCTCTCCGGCGCGGAGGGGCGGCAGGTCGAGGCCTTCGTAGAGCTCCAGCGAGGCACTGCGCTTATGGTGGCCGGCGCGCAGGCGCAGCTCGCCGCCGAAGGGCGCCTCCACGAGCAGCCAGGCGCCGAGCACGACGGCCTCCTCCGCGCGCAGCGCGAGGCAGAAGCCGGCGACGGCGCCGTCCGATTGTCCCAGGGCCGCCAGGCCTGCTTCGGGCGCGGTCGCGAGCCAGGCGCCGGGGCCGAGCACGCGCAGACGGTCCAGGTGCGCGCCGCCCGCGGTGCGCAGGGCGCTGGGCCGCGGCAGACAGGGCAGCAGGCGCGCGCGCTCCGGCGGCAGCGCGAAGGTGTCCGGCAGGTCGCCTCGCTTCGCCCATTTCTCCGCGTAAAGGAGCGCCTGCTTCGCGCGAGCCAGCCCGCGCGGGCCAGCCTCCAGCAGGCGCCGCAGGCTGGGCGGCAGGAGCGCGTCCGCGATCGCATCCGGCGCGCCTTCGCCAAGCTTGGCCTGCCTCACCCGCTCGATGCGGTTGAGATCCGCGAGGCGGCCATCGGCCAGCGGCGACACGAGCGCCCGCCGTTCCGAAGCGCCTTCGCTCCAGGCCGCCGTGCCGAGCCGCATCAGGCCTGCGTCTCCAGCCAGGCCTTCGCTTCCGCGGTGAGCGGAGCCGGGCGGTTGGTCTTGAAATCCAGCATCACCTGGACGGTCTTGCCTTCGGCCAGGAGGGCGCCGTCGGCGCCGCGGGCCACGCGGTAGGCGAGGTCGAAGGAGGTGTTCCCGATGCGGACGCAGCGCACCTCGATGCGCACGAGATCCTCCAGCAGGATGGGCAGGCGGTAATCCGCCTCCACCCGCGCGATGAGGAAGCCTTCGCCCTCGAAAGGACGGCCCGCCAGGTAGCCGCGCCACCACTGGAAGCGCGCCTGCTCGAGGAAGGTGACCATGACGGCGTTGTTCACATGCCCCAGGGCGTCGAGGTCCCGGAAGCGGGGGTGCAGCTCATGGATGAAGGCCATGCGGCTAAGCCTATACCGAGTCATCCTGGGGGGATGCGCGAACCGCTGAAACTCACCAAGGCCCACGACCCTCTGCTGGTCCTGCTCGCCCTGCTGGCCCTCCTGGGCGTGGGGCTCACGCTGGGCACGCGGCTGAAGGCGCCGCCCGTGCCGGCCGGCACGACGCGGGCGCTCACCGCGCTGGAGCTGCAGCTGCAGCTGGGGCGGAAGCTGGAGGCGGTGCAGCCGGGCATCTCGAAGAAGTTCATCGCGGCGGGCCGCGATCTCACGGCCGCCTGGGACCGGGCCGCCTGGGCCGTGGACGCGCGGGAGGCGGGCGACACGGCGCTGGCGGACCGCCTGCGCGAACCGGCTCCAGGCGGGCCGGAAGGCGTGGCCTTCGCGAAGGCCTGGGCGGCGGCCTACGACGACGGCGATCAACCCGCCAGCCTGCCCGCGCCGCTCAAGGGCACGCGGGCAGGAGCCCTGCTGGAGAACCGGCTGCGCGCGCGCCAAGGCCTCCCCGCGCTTCCGATCCCGCAACCGGATCTGGCGCTCCTCGCGGGCCTGGGCCTGCTCATCTCGCTGCTCTTCTTCACGGGCCTGGCCACGGCCGTCATCCTGCTCGCCACGGCGAAGCGGCCGGGCCCTCCGCAGCCCCAGTGGCGCATGGAGGGCCGCGGCGCCCTGCTGGTGCTCCTCGGCTGGCTCGTGGGCTTCTTCATCCTCAACCCCGCGGCGGGCCTCGCCCTGCACCGCCTGCCCCAAGGGCGCCTCTGGGCCCTTCCCCTCGGCTACGCGATGCACGCGACCTTCGGGGTCTGGCTGCTGATGCGGGTGGAGGGCCTCACCTTTCGCGGGCTTATCGCCCGCGTGGTGCCAGGCCCGCGCGCCGGGCGGGCCTTCGCCTGGGCGCCGGCCTTCCTCGGCCTGGCCGTGCTGGCGATGTTCTGCGCCGCCATGGCCTGGGCGCCCTTCATCAAGGGCCACGCCAACCCGCAGCAGGAGGTGCAGGAGCTCATCGCGGGGGCTCAGGGCTGGCCCGTGCAGGCCGCGCTCTTCCTCACCATCGCCGGGCTCGCGCCCTGCTTCGAGGAGCTCCTGTTCCGCGGCTTCCTCTTGCCCTGGGCCGGGGAGCGGTGGGGCGCCGCCTGGGGCCTCGCGGCGTCCAGCCTGCTCTTCGGCTTCATCCACCTCCAACCCTGGGCCCTGCCCTTGCTGGCCACCCTGGGGTTCGTGCTGGGCCTCGCGGCGCGGCGCGGCGGCAGCCTGTGGACTTCCATCGCCGTCCACGCCTTCTGGAACGGGTCCATCTTCGTGCTGCTGAAGGCGCTCTAGGAACCGTGCAGGGCCCAATAGGCGCCGACGAGGGCGCCGATGAGCAGCAGCCAGATCAGCGACTTGAGCCAGGAGGCGGCCGTGCCTTCCTGGGGGGGGCGATAGGCCGGCAGCTTGCCGGTCTTCCACTGGGCGGCGAGGCGCGGGTCCTCGTTCAACTGGATCTTGGCCGGGGCCTTCTTGGGGCGCCCGTCCGTCCCGTTGGACATCGAATAGGGGCCCGAGTCATGGAGGTAGCGGCCCGGCGGAGGGGCGAAGACGCCGGTGTTCTCGTCCTGGTTGAGGAAGGCGAAGAGGCGCGAGCGCAGCGAGACCGGTTGCGGCAGGGAATCGATGAACTCCTCCATGAAGTCCAGGAGCGTGGCCTGCCGGTGTTCGGGGTCCGAAGCCAGCGCGCGGTCGAAGACGTCCCGCAGCGGACCCTGCAGATCCGGCGGCAGCGAGGGCGGCTGGGTCATGGCGTGGTTGAGGATGGCGGGCAGCGAGGGGCCGGGGTGGGGCACGCAGCCCGTCATCAGCTCGAGGGCCGTGGCCGCGAAGGCGTAACGGTCGGAGGCCGGCGTGGCCTGGTGCCCCTTCAGGATCTCGGGCGCGGTGTAGATGGGGGATCCGAGGAATTCCCCGGTGTTCGTGAGGCGCAGGAGCTGGGTGTCCACCTGGTCGGCGGGCTCCGCGTCCGTCTGGACCGCGAGGGGGCCGATCTCCGGCGAGCCGTCCCAGGTGAAGCTCTTGGCGATGCCGAAGTCCATGAGCTTGGCGCGGCCGTCCGTGCCCAGCAGGATGTTCTCGGGTTTCACGTCGCGGTGCACGATGGCCGCGCGGTGGGCGGCGCGGAGGGCGCGGGTGGCCTGGATGAGGGTGCGGATCTGGGTCTCGATGTCCAGGTCCCGCTTATGGATGTGGTGGGCGAGGCTCTCGCCCTCCACGTATTCCATGGCGAGGAAGGGGCCCACGGCCGGGTCCAGGCCCACATCGAAGATCATCACCACATTGGGATGGTTGAACTGGGCGGCGATCTCCGCTTCCCGCTGGAAGCGCCGCATGGCCAGGTCGCGCTCATCCTCGTCCCCCGTGGCCCGGACCACCTTGATGGCCAAGCGCCGCTTCAGCAGCGGATCCTCCACGAGGAACACGGAGCCCATGCCTCCGTGGCCCAGGGCGCGAGTGACCTGGTAGCGGCCGATCTGTTTCGGGAAGGCGGGGTTCACGCCTCTATCATCGGCCGGAATGCGGGTCCGCGTTAAGATCTAAGGTTTCGTAGAGGTCCCCATGGCCGCCCTGATGGAAGCGATCGGCATCAAACGCAAGATGTTCTTCGAGTTCGAAGGCGCGCCCTACCACTGCCTCGATGTTGAGATTTCGACACCTACGGCCCGGGGCGGGCAGACGCTCGTGCGCCTCAAGATGCGCAACCTGCTGACCAAGGCCGTCTTCGACAAGACCTTCAAGGCCGGCGACAAGTTCAAGGAGCCGGACCTCGCGGTGGTGCCCGCCAGCTTCCTCTACGCGGACAACGATGGCGGCCACTTCATGGACCAGGAGAGCTTCGAGACCCACGAGTTCGGCGCCGACATGATGGGCGAGGCCCTGGACTTCCTCACCGAGGGCATGATCATCCAGATCCAGAAATTCAACGGCAACCCCATCGCCATCCAGCTGCCGCAGCATGTGGACCTGGCCGTCGCCTACACCGAGCCCGGCGCCCGGGGCGACACCGCCAGCGGCAATGTGACGAAGCCCGCCAAGCTCGAGACCGGCATCGAGGTGCGCGTGCCCCTCTTCATCAAGGAAGGCGAGAAGGTGCGCGTGAACACCGAGACCCGCGAGTTCGTGAGCCGGGCCTGATGAACCGCAAATACCGGCTGGGCCAAAGCCGTGACGCGGAGGACATGGACCGCGGCACGGAGGCCAGCCGGGAGGGGCGCGGCGATTCCAAGCGGCGCCAGCGGTCGGCGGAACGGCTCAGCACGGCCAACGAGGCCCACGATATGGACTCGCTGCTGCGCCTGCCGGACGCCGCGCCCTGGTCGCACCTGCCCGAGGCCACGCTGGTGCAGCGCCACAGCCAGTGGGTGGACCTGGAGCTTCCGGACCGGAGCCTGATGCTCGCCACGCT
>DATJFC010000376.1:0-6720 GCA_035495995.1 Holophagaceae bacterium | reverse complement strand
ATCCGATCCCGGCCCTGCCGGAGCCGAGACCCGCGCCAAGGAAGGTCAGCGCGCCTGAGCCGGAGCCCCACGAGGAGCTGCCGCCGCGGCGCCTCTTCGATCCGCCCCAGCCCCACGGCCGCCTCGACCCCGCCGTCCTGGAGCAGATCCGCGAGGTGATCTCCGCCAAGCTCGCGGAGTTCAAGATCAAGGGCGCCGTCGTCGGCATCCAGCCCGGGCCCGTCGTCACCGTCTTCGAGTTCCAGCCGGACCCCGGCATCCCGCTCTCGCGCATCCTCGGCATGGAGGAGGACCTCGCGCTGGCGCTGCAGGCGGAGAAGGTCCGCATGGACCGCATCCCGGGCAAGAACCTCGTGGGCATCGAGGTGCCGAACCCCACGCGCGAAGTCATCACCTTCCGCGAGGTCATCGACGCGCCGGTCTTCCGGGACGCGCCGAGCCTGCTCGCCCTGGCCCTGGGCAAGGACATCGAGGGCAAGCCCGTCGTCGCCGACCTCGCCAAGATGCCCCACCTGCTCATCGGCGGCTCCACCGGCAGCGGCAAGAGCGTGGGCGTGAACGCCATGATCTCCTCCGTCCTGCTCCGGGCGCGGCCTGAAGAGGTCAAGCTCATCCTCGTGGACCCCAAGATGGTGGAGATGGGCGTCTACGCGGACATCCCGCACCTCTGGGCGCCCGTGGTGACGGACATGCGCGAGGCCGGCCGCGTCCTCAAGTGGGTGGTGGCCCAGATGGAGGACCGCTACCGCCGCCTCTCCCTCATCAACGTGAAGAGCCTGGAGACCTACAACCAGAAGGTGGTGGAGGCGGGCGGGCGCATCGACCTCAGCGACCGCACGCCCAATCCGCGCTGGCCCGAGCGGCCCAAGGAGCTGGAGCACCTGCCCTTCGTCGTGGTGGTCATCGATGAGCTGGCGGACCTCATGATGGTCGCGCGCAGCGAAGTGGAGGACAGCATCGCCCGCATCGCGCAGAAGGCCCGCGCGGTGGGCATCCACCTCGTCCTCGCCACGCAGCGGCCGAGCGTGGATGTCGTCACGGGCGTCATCAAGGCCAACCTATCGGCGCGGCTCAGCTACCGCGTGAACACGAAGATCGACAGCCGCACCATCCTCGACAGCGGCGGCGGCGAGCAGCTCCTGGGCAAAGGCGACGCGCTCTTCCTCGCGCCGGGCACGGCGCGCGCGCGGCGCATCCACGCGCCCTTCCTCACCGAGGAGGAGACCCTGCGCCTCGTGGACTGGCTCAAGGAGCGCGGCAAGCCCAGCTACAACCAGGGCCTCATGCAGGCCATGGAGGAAGAGGAGGAAGGCGACGACGAAGGCCTGCCGGGCCTGGGCGCCGAGGGCGACATCTACGACCGCGCCGTGGCCGTCGTGAGGCGCGAGCGCAAGGCGTCCACCAGCCTCCTTCAACGCAAGCTCAACATCGGCTACGGCCGCGCCGCCCGCCTCATCGACCGCATGGAGGAAGAGGGCCTCGTGGGCCCCGACCGCGGCGCCGGCAAGCCCCGCGAAGTCATGGGCGAGTTCGAAGGCTAGACGCGGACAAGCCGGGTGTAGCCTTGGGCACCCCACCTGGAGCAGCCCATGGCCCACCACCATCCCGTGGACCTGTCCGAGCGCATGGAGAGCGTGGACCTCGTGCGGGGCTACGCCCTGCTCGGCGTGCTGCTCATGAACGTGCAGTACTGGTTCCGCAACCCGCCCCAGCCCTATTGGCTCGGCGGCCACCCTTCCCCGGGCGCGCTGAACCTCGGCGCGGACCTGCTGCTGAAGTTCTGGTTCGAAGCCAAGAGCGTGACGCTCTTCTCCATGCTCTTCGCCTTCGGCCTCTGCGTGCAGCGGGAGCGGGCGCTGGCGAAGGGCCTCCACTGGGGCGCCTACGCGTCGCGGCGCCTCGGGGCCATGCTGCTCTTCGGCGTCCTCCACATCGTCCTCGTCTGGAACGGCGACATCCTCCACTGGTACGCGCTCTGCGCGCTGCTGATCCTCCCCTTCCTCGGCCGGGAGGCGCGGACCTTGCAGCGGTGGATCGTCGTGATCCTCGGCGTGGCGATCCTCGGCATCCTGGCCGGATCGGTCTTCCAGATGCTCCGCGCCGCGCCGCCCCAGCCTTCCGCCGAGGGGCAGGCCGCGCTGAAAGCCTGGGGCGAGGCCTGCATCCAGGCCTATCAGCAGTCCTCCTGGGTGGCCGTGATGCGGTTCCGCCTGCGCGACTACGCCCATGTCTTCCTCGCGCCGGAGATGCTCGGCTTCGTCGTCTTCACTTTCCTCAACTTCCTCATCGGGGCCTGGATCTTCAAGGACGGCGTCCTGAGGTCGCCGGAGCAGCAGGCGGCCCGCATCGGGCGCTTCGCCGCGCGCATGATGATCCTCGGCGTCCTGCTCGGCGCGCTGCTCGTGCTCCAGGGCGAGGCCAAGCCCTTCCTCCGCGCCCACTGGTCCTGGACGCGCTTCCTCATGCCCCTCCTCGGGATCGCCCAGGGCCTCGGCATCCAGCCCATGGCCCTCGGCATCGGCGGCGGTCTCGTGTGGCTCTGGACGAAGCCGGGGTGGAAGCGGGTGCTGGCCCCGCTCCTGCCCGTGGGACGCATGGCCTTCACGAACTACATCCTCCAGAGCCTCGTGAGCACCTTCGTCTTCTACGGATGGGGCCTCGGCTACTACGACCGCGTGGGACCCGCGGCGGGCATGGCCTACTCCCTCGTCCTCTTCAGCCTGCAGATCCCCTTCAGCGCCTGGTGGCTGTCGCGCTTCCGCTTCGGCCCGCTGGAATGGCTGTGGCGCTGCCTCACCTACGCCGAGCTGCAGCCCTTCCGCCGCTGATCAGCGGACCGGGAACTTCACGCGCTGGGCGGGCTCCGACACGCCGCCGGCATGGCAGCTCGCGCAGCTTTGCAGATGCGGGTCCGGGCTGCGCCAATAGACGGACTCCTGGCCGTCGAACTTCGCCTGCTCGCCCTCCGGCACCGCCGCCCAGTAGAGGGTGAACCTCGGCTTGCCGTCCGCGAGCATCTCGACGGCGTAGAGCGGGCCGGGATCCGGGCCCGGTTGCGCCGCGCGCTCCACCGCCGTGGACATCACCGCGTACGCCCCGGGTGGCAGCGGGCGCCCCGCCTGGTAGGCCTCCACGCCCGAGGCCGTGATCCACACGCGCCCCCATCGGCCCTCATGCTGCGGGATGCGCGCCCAGCTATCGCCCACCGGCAGCAATCCACCGAAGTCGAGGTAGCGGATGGGGAGATCCGCCTCGGGATCCGTGGCCGTCTTGGGCGCCGCGGGGGTCTGAGGCGCCGCCCCTGGCATGGGATGGGCCATCTTGCCGCCGTAGAGGCCCGTGAGCATCGTCGCGCCGGCCCAGAGGCAGCCGAAGAAGAGGGCGGGGAAGCCGAGGCCCTGATGGTCCTGCCGGCCGCGATGGGTCGCCCATAGCGTGAGGAGCGCGAGCAGGAAGGCCGCGAGGGCCCAGAGCTGATGGTGCCGCGCGAGGCCGCCCATGGCTTCCTTCGTCGCCAGCAGTTTGCCGGGCGGGATGAAGCCGAAGTTCTTCGCCCACAGGAAGCCGCTGAGCAGGGCGGGAAAGAGCCCCAGCACACCCATCCAGGCCAGGAACCGGCTCACGGTCCACCAGGGGCGGATCCCGCGGCCGGTCCGCTGCGCCGCCAGCAGAGCCAGGGGCGCCAGGATGGCGCAAGCCAGCGGGATGTGGATCCACATCGGGTGCTTGAAGGCGATCCAGTCCAGGTAGGTCATGGCGGCCCTGTGGTATCCGTCGAGTGTGCCAGCACCCCCTGTGCCGATGGACGGCAAAGCTGCGAAAATGCGGGCATGCGCCAAGCCCTCCTCCAGCAAGTCCAGGACGCCATCGACCTCAAGCGCCGCTTCTTCGACGCGGAACTGGACCATGTGCTGGCCCAGGCGGACGACATGGCCGAGCGCCTCCGCCGCGGCTGCCGCATCCTCGTGGCGGGCAACGGCGGATCGGCGGCAGACGCCCAGCACCTCGCCGCCGAACTCTCCGGCCGCTACCTCAAGGAACGGAAGGCCCTCGCCGGCATCGCCCTCACCACGGACACTTCCGCGCTCACGGCCATCGGCAACGACTACGGGTTCGACTTCGTCTTCTCGCGGCAGGTGGAGGCCCTGGGCCGCCCCGGCGACCTCTTCATCGGCATCAGCACGAGCGGCAACAGCGGCAATGTCATCAAGGCCGTGGAGTCCGCCAAGGAGCTGGGCCTGAAGACCCTCGGCCTCCTGGGCCGGGACGGCGGCAAGCTCAAAGGGATGGTGGACGACGCGCTCATCGTGCCCTCCACCGTGACGGCCCGCATCCAGGAAGTGCACCAGATGGTCTACCACTTCTGGTGCGAGGCCATCGACGCGCACTTCTGATGGACGGCCTCCCGACCGTCCTGACGCCCCATCTCGATGCCCTCCGGGCCGCGGCCCGCGCGGAGCCGCTGGGGCTCTACCTGCACATGCCCTTCTGCAAGGACCGTTGCACCTACTGCTCCTTCGTGACGACGCGGGACACGGCGCTCCAGCCCGCCACCGTCGCGCGCCTCATCGCGCAAACGCGCGCCTGGGGCGAGGCGCTGGATCATCCGGCCGTGGACACGCTCTACCTCGGCGGCGGCACGCCCTCGCTGCTCACGGCGCGGGAACTGTCGGACCTCACGGAGGCGGCGCGCGAAGCCTTCGACCTCGCCCCGCTGGAAGAGGCCACCTTCGAGGCCAACCCTGGCACCGTGGAGCTCGAATGGCTCCGGTCCGCGCGGGATCTGGGCTGGGACCGCGTCTCCATCGGCACCCAGACCCTCGACGACCGCCTGCTGGCGATGCTCGGCCGCATCCATGACGGCGCGGAGGCCCTGCGCGCGCTCGCGCTCGCGAAGGCGGCGGGCTTCACCCGCGTCAGCGCCGACCTCATGGTGGGGCTGCCCACCCAGGACCTGGATCGCGTGCTGGGCGACGCGCGCGCCCTCGTGGCCGCGGGCGCCACCCACATGAGCGTCTACCTGCTGGACCTGGACAAGGCCTGCCCGCTCAAGGCCGAAGTGCAGGCCGGCCGCCTGAGCCTGCCCTCGGACGACGCCGTCGCGGACGTGTTCGAGGCGCTCCAGGAGGAGCTGCCCCGCCTGGGCCTCGCGCCCTACGAGATCAGCAACTACGGCGAGCCTTCGAAACACAACCTCCGCTACTGGAAGCGCCGCCCCTATCTGGGCATCGGCCCTTCGGCGGCCTCCCAGCTGGGGCCTTTCCGCTGGACCGAGGAGGGGGGCATCCCCGCCTGGGCCGAGTCCCGCGCCGGCGTCGAGCTCCAGGAGCTCAGCGAGGCCGAGGCCCTCTCCGAGATCCCGCTGCTGGGCCTGCGCCTCCACGAGGGCGTGGACTGGGAAGCGCTGCGCCGCGCGTCCGGGGCGCGGAACCTGCTCCCGCTCTTCGACGCGTGGGATCAACAGCTGCGCGGCTTCGAGGCGGGCGGCTTGGTGGAAACCGAGGGGCCTCGCCGTCGCCTCACCCGGCGTGGGATGCTGCTGAGCAACGCCATCCTGCAAACCTTCGTGTGAGGCCCGCCATGCAGAAGGACCCGCTCACCTGGCTATACCCCCCCATCGAGCCCTTCCGCATCCACCGCCTCCGGGTGTCGAAGCTCCACGAGCTCTATGTGGAGGAGAGCGGCAATCCCAACGGCAAGGCCGTCGTCTTCCTCCACGGCGGACCGGGCGGGGGCACGAGCCCCAAGCACCGGCGCTTCTTCGACCCGCGCAAGTACCGCATCATCCTCTTCGACCAGCGCGGCTGCGGTCAGAGCCTGCCCTACGCGGAGGTGCGCGAGAACACCACCTGGGACCTCGTCGCGGACCTCGAGCGCATCCGCGAGCACCTCGGCGTGACGCGCTGGCAGGTCTTCGGCGGCTCCTGGGGCTCCACCCTCGCGCTGGCCTACGCGCAGAAGCACCCCGAGCGCGTGACGGCGCTGGTGCTGCGGGGCATCTTCCTCCTGCGGGAGTGGGAGCTGCGCTGGTTCTACCAGGAAGGCACCAGCCGCCTCTTCCCGGAGGCCTTCGAAGCCTTCCGCGAGGCCATCCCAGAAGCCGAGCGCGGCGATCTCGCCGCGGCCTACGCCAAGCGGCTCTTCAGCGAGGACCCGGCCGTGAACCTGCCCGCTGCCAAAGCATGGTCCATCTGGGAGGGCAGCGTGTCCAAGCTCCTGCCCGACGAAACCTTCGCCGCGAGCTACGGCCAGGACGCGACGACGCTGGCCTTCGCGCGCATCGAATGCCACTACTTCGTGCACAAGGGTTGGCTCGAATCCGAGGACCAGCTGCTCCGGGACGCGAGGCGGCTCGCGGGCATACCCGGTGTCATCGTGCAGGGCCGCTACGATGTCGTCTGCCCCGCGCAAAACGCCTGGGACCTGCACCGGGCCTGGCCGGATTCCGAACTCATCATCGTCCCCGACGCGGGGCACAGCGCGACGGAAGGCAGCATCTCCAAGGCCCTCGTCGCCGCGACGGACCGCTACACGGGGTGAAACGAAGCTGGTCGCGGAAGGCGCGAAAGAACGCAGCAGGGTGCAGAAAGGCTTCTGCGGCCTCCAGGGCCCGGTGGCAGCGACATCCGGCGCGTCGATGCCCTAGTCGGCCTTCGCCACCTCAGGCGCCGCCGTGGGCCTTGGACCAGGCCGCCGCGTCGCGCTGCCAGGCTTCGAGGG
>DATJFC010000375.1:0-4685 GCA_035495995.1 Holophagaceae bacterium | reverse complement strand
TGCGGGGCCTTGGTGTGAGATCGGTGATTCGTCTACACGGGCCCCGGCGGCTGGTCGCGAATAATGACTACGGCGACATGGACCGGAAGCTCGAGCGCGGCGCGGACGGCGAAGCCCTGGCGAGGGGCCAGGGTCGTCGGGTTGGGGAAGGATGCGCGCGGCATGCGTACATCTTGAAGGAGTCCGGAACAGGGTCAAGGGTCTTTTCCATGAAAGTTCGAAATGGGGCGATCCATTTCGTCCCACCGGATTCCTAAGGGCATTGATGAGGCCATTAATCGAATCAACTGGCGAGGAAGCCCCTGCCGGCCGAGCATGAAACAGGATGGAGGCATTCCATGTGCAGCGCCGAGACAGCTCCCAAGTCCGAACAGACGCCCGTGGCCGAGCCCGACGAGCGGAACGACGAGGACCAGCAGGAGGCGCGGACCGGCTACGGATGGGGAGTCTGAGCCGTCTCAGGCCTCTGCGCGGGTGTCGAAGGCCCTCGACCGGCGGGCCTCGAAGGCCGCGATGGCGTCCTCCTGCTCCAGCACGAACCCGATCTCATCCACGCCCTTGGACAGGCAGGCGCGCCGGAACGGGTCCAACGGGAAAGCGGTGACGCCCCCGCCGGGCAGGCGCAGGCCCTCCAGGCTCACGCGGACCGTCGCGCCGACCGGGGCTTCCACCAGGCGGCGGTGCGTGGCCTCGTCCACCTCGATGGGCAGCAGGGCGTTCTTTTGCGCGTTCTGCCGGAAGATCTCGCCGAAGGAACGGGCGATGACGGCTCGGAAGCCCGCGTCCAGCAGGGCCCAAGGCGCATGCTCCCGGGAGCTGCCGCACCCGAAATTCTCGCCGGCCACGAGCACCTGGGCATCACGGGATTCGGGGCGATTGAGGACGAAATCCGGCGATTCGCGCCAATCCGCGAAACAGTGCGCGCCGAGCCCTTCCCGCGTGGTGGTCTTGAGGAAGCGCGCCGGGATGATCTGATCCGTGTCCACATGATCGAACGGCAGGATGGCGAGCGTGGAGTCGAAAGGCTCGAAGGGCTTCACGGAATCCTCCTCGCGTCGGCGACGGCGCCGGCGATGGCGGCGGCCGCGGCGGTGAGCGGGCTGGCCAGCAGCGTGCGGCTCCCCCTGCCCTGGCGGCCTTCGAAATTGCGATTGCTCGTGGAGACGCAGGTCTGGCCCGGCGCCAGCTCGTCCCCGTTCATGGCGATGCACATGGAGCAGCCCGGTTCGCGCCATTCGGCGCCCGCGGCGCGGAACACCTCGTCGAGGCCTTCGGCCTCCGCCTGCTTCCGGACGGCTTCCGAGCCCGGCACGACGAGGGTCCTGACGCCGGCCTTCACCCGGCGCCCCCGCAGCACCGAGGCCGCCGCGCGCAGATCCGAAAGACGGCCATTGGTGCAGCTCCCGATGAAGACCGCCTGCACGGGCCGGCCCAGCATCGGCTTGCCTGGCTCCAGCCCCATGTAGGCCAGCGCCTTGAGGAAGGCCTCGCGTTCCGGCGCCGCGATCTCTGAGACCGCGGGGATGGACCCCGTCACGGGCACGGCCTGCGCGGGATTGGTGCCGAAGGTGATCATGGGCTCCACGGCGCCGCCATCCAGGTGGACGCTGCCCTCGTAGCTCGCGCCGTCATCCGACACGAGCGCGCGCCAATCGGCCACGGCGGCATCCCACGCGGCTCCTCGCGGCGCGAAGGGGCGGCCGCGCAGGTACTGGAAAGTCGTGTCGTCGGGCGCGATGAGCCCAGCGCGGGCGCCCGCCTCGATGCTCATGTTGCACAGGGTCATGCGCGCTTCCATATCGAGGGCGCGGATGGCCTCGCCGGTGTATTCGAGGACGGAACCCGTGCCGCCGCCCACGCCCAGCTTGGCGATGAGCGCGAGGATGAGGTCCTTGGCGGTGACGCCGTCCTGCAAGCGGCCGGAGACTTCCACCTTCAGATTCTTCGACTTCCGCTGCAGCAGGCATTGCGTGGCCAGCACCATCTCCACTTCGCTGGTGCCGATGCCGAAGGCCAGCGCGCCGAAGGCGCCGTGGGTGGCGGTGTGGCTGTCGCCGCAGACGACGGTCATGCCCGGCTGCGTGAGGCCCAGCTCGGGGCCGATGACATGCACGATGCCCTGGCGCCCGCTGCCGGGCGCGTGCAAGGGGATGCCGAAAGCCTCCGCGTTGGCCCTCAGCAGCGCGATCTGCTTCGCGGCCACGGCGTCCGCGATGGGCAAAGCCCGGTCGTGGGTGGGCAGGCTGTGGTCCAGCGTGGCCACGGTGAGGCCGGGCCGCCTCACCGAAACCCTTCTCTCGCGCAGTCCCGCGAAAGCCTGCGGGCTCGTGACCTCGTGGATGAGGTGCAGGTCGATGTAGAGCAGCGCCGGCTCCCCTTCGCGCTGAGAGACGAGGTGCCGGTCCCATAGCTTGTCGTAGAGGGTGCGCGGCATCATGACGCCACCCCGGCCATGGCTTCCAGGCGGGCGCAAAGCGCGTCACCCACCTGCGCGGTGCTCGCGTCGCCACCGAGATCGGGCGTGAGGGGCCCGGCCTCCAGCAGCCAGGCGATGGCGTCCTCCAGCAGCGCGGCCTCTTCTCTCAGGCCGAAGGTCCAGTCCAGCATGAGCGCGACGGAGCCGATGGCCCCGAGCGGGTTGGCCAGCCCCTTCCCGGCCAGCGACGGCGCCGATCCGTGGATGGGTTCGTAAAGACCCGGCAGGATGCCATCCTCCCGCCGCAGGCCGAGCGAAGCCGAAGCCAGGAGCCCGATGGAGCCCGCCAGGACGGCGGCCTCGTCGCTGAGGATGTCGCCGAAGAGGTTCTCCGTGAGCAGCACGTCGAAGGCCCTGGGCTCCAGCACGAGCTGCATGGCGGCGTTGTCCACCAGCAGGTGCTCCAGCTTCACATCGGGATGGTCGCCGGCCACCCGGTCCACGACCTGGCGCCAGAGCTGGGAGTTCTCCAGGACATTGGCCTTGTCCACGCTCGTGACTTTGCGGCGGCGGCCGCGGGCCAGTTCGAAGGCCAGACGCGCCACGCGATCGATCTCGGCTTCCGTGTAGCTCATGGTGTTGGTGGCACGGCCCCGCGCGATGCCCCGCGGCTCGCCGAAGTAGAGGCCGCCGGTGAGCTCGCGCAGGATGAGGAGGTCCGTCCCCGCGACCCGCTCCTCCTTGAGCGGGGAAGCCTTCAGCAGGCTGGGATGGGCCTTCACGGGGCGCAGGTTGGCGAACACGCCCATCGCCGCGCGCAGTTCCAGCAATCCTTTCTCCGGCCGCTCCGAAGGCGGATGCCTGTCGTAGTCCGGAAGGCCCACGGCGCCCAGGAGCACCGCGTCCGCCGCGACCGCCGCCGCGCGCGCGGAATCGGGAAGCGCCTTCCCTCCGGATCGCAGCGCCGCCGCGCCGATGAGGCCGCGTCCCAGTTTCACGCTGTGCCCGAAGCGGCCCGCGGCGCAGGCCAGCACCTTCTCGGCCTCGGCCATGACCTCCGGGCCGATGCCATCGCCTGGCAGGGAAAGGATGTTCAATTCCATGGGCTTCCTCATGCGGTGGCGAGCGCGGCGTGCTTGGCCATGGCGAGGATCTCCTCGTCGGAGACGCCTTTCTGCCGGTCGGCCAGCGCGATGAAGGCGCCGTAGGCGCGCTCCAGGGCTTCCCCATCCAGGGGCTGGCCCAGCTGGGCCGTGCGGATCTTCAGCGCGTGGCGGCCGCTGTGCTTGCCCAGCACAAGGCGGCTTTCGGGCACACCCACCTCCTTCGGATCCATGATCTCGTAGGTGGTGCGCTCCTTCAGGAAGCCGTCCTGGTGGATGCCCGCCTCGTGCGCGAAGGCGTTGCGCCCGACGATGGCCTTGTTGGGCTGGGGCCCGAAGCTGATGCACTCGACGAGCGCCTGGCTGGCGGGGAAGAGGCCCGGCGTGCGGATCCCGGTATCGAGGCCGTAGAAGTCCCGCCGGGTGCGCAGGGCCATGACCACTTCCTCCAGCGCCGCGTTGCCCGCCCGCTCTCCGATGCCGTTGAGGGTGCACTCCACCTGCCGCGCCCCCGCCCGCACGCCCGCCAGGGAATTCGCGGTGGCGAGGCCCAGGTCGTCGTGGCAGTGGACGCTCACCACCGCGCGGTCCCCGACCGCGGCCACGACCGCCGCGACGCAGGCGGCGAAATCCTCCGGCGTGGCGTAGCCGACGGTATCGGGGATGTTCACGGTGCGCGCCCCCGCTTCCACCACGGCCTTCGCGACTTCGCGCAGGAAATCCGGCTCCGTCCGCGTGGCGTCCTCGGCGGAGAACTCCACATCGTCCACATGGCGCCGGGCGTGGCGCACGGCCTCCACCGCGGCCTCGAGCACCTGCGCCTTCTCCATGCGGAGCTTGTGCGCGCGGTGGACGGGGCTGGTGGCGATGAAGGTGTGGATGCGGGCTGAGCGCGCCGGTTCCAGCGCGCGCGCCGCCCGCTCGATGTCCTGCACTTTGGTCCTGGCCAGGGCGGTGATGACCGGGCCGCGGATCTCCCGCGCGATGCGGAGCACGGCGTCGAAATCGCCCTCCGAGGCGATGGGGAATCCCGCCTCCAGGATGTCCACGCCCAGCTCAGCCAGTCTCGCGGCCATCCGCAGCTTCTCGGCCGCGGTCATGCTGCAGCCGCAGGCCTGCTCGCCGTCCCGCAGCGTGGTGTCGAAGATGAGCACCCGGTCCATGGA
>DATJFC010000374.1:0-10082 GCA_035495995.1 Holophagaceae bacterium | reverse complement strand
CCAGGGGCACGGCCGCCTGGATGAAGCCCTTGAGTTCCCTTGGAACCCCGGCCGGATGGAGGATGCGCGAAGGCTTTTCGAAGGGCAGCTCTTCGTTGCACCACATCGCGAGCCGCATGCCCCAGGAAGCGCCCTGCGTGGACCCCAGATCCATCTCGAGCATCGGAGCCAAGGGCTGGAAGTCGCCCTTGCAGGCCGCGTCCATGGCGAGAAGCGTGGGACGGATGCCGCCGGCGGTCTCAAGCCCCGCGTAGACGCAGTCCATGAGGCCCGCCCCATCGAGGCGCACCGTGAGGGGCGATCCGTCGGCGGGACTCTTGATGCGGACCTCCACCGGATGCCGGTTCGCGGCGGCCGCCGCCTTGAGGAATCGCGCCTTCAAGCCCGTGCAGGCCTCCCGGAGACGCGTATCCCGCAGGCCCGCGGCGATGGCGCGATCCAGGACTTCGAGGATGTTGGACGGAGCCTCCTCGTCCCAATCGGATTCCGGGGTGAGGACCGAATCCAGGATCACGGAGCGGATGCCCTCCGGGTGGTCACGGAGCAGCGTCAGCGCCAGCTTCGTGCTGTAGGAGACGGTGTAGAGGTTCAGCGCGGGGAGCTCCAGCAGCCGGCGCAGATCCGCGATGTCCGCGGCGCTCTCCTCCGTCGTGTAGCCGGCGAGATCCACGCCCTCGTCCTTGAACCGCTTCAGCGTGGCGGCCAGCGCGGCGCGCATGATGGCGGGATCGGGGTTCCCGTCCAGCCGCGTGCCCCATCCGGAGCGCAGGGCCGCGTCAACCTCGGGCGCCTCCAGGGAGGGCTGCGCCCAGCGCGTGCCGCGCTGCTCGAAGAGGATGAGGTCGCGGTCGTCCAGCAGGGGCTGGCGCGCGCGGCGCTTGGCGCCAAAGAGCGAACTGCCGCCGGGCCCGCCGGCCGTGAAGAGGATGGGATCCGCCGGGGCCGAAGGGTTGCGGCTCTTCTCGATGATGAAGGGCAGGCGGATGTCCTTCGAGTGCGCCGCATGTCGGTTCTCGGGCACGACGAGGTAGCCCGTGCGCAGGTCCGGCGCCTTCTCGACGATGCCGGCAGGCAGGTCCGACCATTCGATGCGTGGCACCTGTTGGGCTGAAAGCGCCAGGCAGGACGCCAGAAACAGGATGATCGGGCGGATCACCATGGGCCCTCCACGGGAGCGACCCGATCCTAGCAGCTAGAAGAGGCTCTTCCCGTCCATCTCCGCGGGCTGGTCCAGGCCCATGAGCTTCAGCAGCGTGGGCGCCACATCGCAGAGGGCGCCGCCGGCGCGGAGCTGGCGGGATTCGAAGCCTTGGGCGACGAGGACGGCGGGCACGACATTGGTGGTGTGGGCGGTGTGCGGGTTGCCCTGCTCATCGCGCATGCATTCGCAGTTGCCGTGGTCCGCGGTGATGAGCAGGGCGCCGCCCGCGGCCAGCGTGGCTTCGGCGAGGTCGCGGATGCAGGCGTCCAGCACCTCGCAGGCTTCCACGGCCGCGTTCAGCAGGCCCGTGTGCCCCACCATGTCGCCGTTGGCGAGGTTGCAGACGCACAGCTTGTAATCCCCGGAGCGGATGGCTTCCACGAGCCCCCGGGTCACATCCAGCGCGCTCATCTCGGGTTTCTGGTCGTAGGTGGCCACCTTCGGCGACGGCACCAGGCGCCGGTCCTCGCCGGGGAAGACCTCCTCGCGGCCCCCGTTGAGGAAGAAGGTCACATGGGCGTACTTCTCGGTTTCGGCCGTGCGGAACTGCTTCCAGCCCTTGGCGCTCACCAGCTCGCCCAGGATGTGCGTGAGCGCCTGGGGCGGATAGGCCACGGTCACGAAAGGATCCAAGGCCGCGTCGTACTGCGTGAAGGTGAGGAGTTTCACGGCGGGCCGGTGTTTCTGCGGGAAGCCGTCGAAGGCGGGATTCACGAGCGCGTGGCTCAGCTCCCGGGCGCGGTCCGCGCGGAAATTGAAGAAGAGGACGCCATCGCCGTCGGCGATGGGATGGAAGGCGTCGAGCTTGGAGGGCTTCACGAACTCGTCGGTCTCGCCCCGGGCGTAGGCGTCCTTGATGGCGTCTTCCGCGTCAGGCGCGCTGAACGCGCCTTCGCCGTCCACCAGCAGCTTCCACGCGGCTTCCACGCGGTCCCAGCGCTTGTCGCGGTCCATGGCGTAGTAGCGGCCCTGCAAGCTGCCCACCTCCACGAGCGGGCATTTGCGGAGCTGGAAGGCCAGCCACTGCAGGTAGCCGTCCGCGCTCTTCTGCGCAGTGTCGCGCCCATCGAGGAAGGCGTGGATGGTGGCGGGGACGCCTTCGGCCTGGGCCCACTGGGCCAGCGCGACAAGGTGGTTCTGGTGGCTGTGGACGCCGCCATCGCTGACGAGGCCCAGGAGGTGCAGCCGTTTGCCGCTGGTCTTCAGGCCCTGAAGCAGCGCGGCGATGGGGCCGTTGTTCCGGAAGGTGCCCTCGCGGATGGCCTTGTCGATGCGCGTCAGCTCCTGCCACACGACGCGGCCCGCGCCGATGTTCATGTGTCCCACTTCCGAATTGCCGAACTGGCCCTCCGGCAATCCTACGGCCTCGCCGCCGGTGACGAGCTGGGTGCAGGCGTAGCGGCGGCGCAGATCGTTGAAGGCCGGCATGCCCGCCTGGAAGGTGGCGTCGAAGGCGTTGCGCGGCCCATCGCCGAAGCCGTCCAGGATGAGGAGGGTGACGGGTCCGCTGATCATGGTTCGCTCGTGGGAGGCGCTTGCCCCGCGCGGCGGAAGGCCTCGGCCAGGATCTTCTCCATGGCCTGCCCCCGCAAGGCGGCGGCGCGGAGGTGCGCGCGCACGCCGAGGACGATTCCGAAGACCGCGAGGGCTCCCATGGCCAGGGCGATTCCCAGATGCTGGTGAAGGGCGCCCGCGAGCACCGCGTCCAGCAGCGCCAGGCCGAACATGAGCTTCATCTTCAGCTGCTCCCGCTCCTTGGCGGCCACGAGCGCTTCCAGCTCCTGGGTCAGCTCGGCGTCCCGGTCGTCGTTCACGGCTTGTCCCTCTCCGCCCGCTCCTTCGCCTTCAGGCCGCGGGGCAGGCCCTCGGAGGCGAAGCCGATGGGGTGCTCCGCGTTGGCCTCCTCGGCCTCCTTGCTCGCGCCGGCGATGATGTCGCCGATGGTCTTCAGCTCCTGCTCCAGGGCCGTCACGCGCTGGGCGAGCTTGGCCTGATCCAGCCAGGCGCCGCGGGCGGCGGCCAATTCCTTGAGCACCGCCAGCACCGGCGCGCCGGGGAGCTTCTGGGCGAGCAGGGCGGCGCCGCTCTCCGTGAAGGCCAGCCGTGCTTCCGCCGACACCTGTTTGCGCTCGTCCTCAGTGAGGTGGAACACGAGCTCCTCGGGGAAGCAGTCCGCGTCCTTCGCCACCTCGTCCCGCAACTGTTCGACAGGCAGCGCCAGCCGCGCGGCCAGGGCCGTGTCCAGCACCGCGGGCGCGTCCCGCAGCAGGTGGAGGCCCGCGAAGAGGGCGAGATTCACGGCACCTGCTCGCCGTGGGGGTGGCAGAGCAGGTACATGACGGCCATGCGCACCGGCACGCCGTTCGTCACCTGGTCGAGGATGAGGTTGCGGGGCCCGTCGGCCACTTCGCTCGTGATCTCCACGCCGCGGTTGATGGGGCCGGGATGCAGCACCACGCAAGTGTCCTTGGCGCGCTTGAGGCGCTGCTCGTTCAGCTGGAAGAACTTGATGTACTCGCCCTGGCCGGGGATGTAGCGGCCGGTGCCGCGCTCGAATTGGATGCGCAGCATCATGATGGCGTCCTGCTCGGGGATGATGGCCTCGAGATCGTGGCTGATCTCGATCATGGGCCAGGTGTCCTTCATCTCCTTGGGCACCAGGGTCGGCGGGCCCACGAGCGTCACATGGGCGCCCATCTTGGTCAGGAGCCAGAGGTTCGAGCGCACCACGCGGGAGTTGCGGATGTCGCCGACGATGGCGATCTTCAGGCCTTCCAGTTTCCCGAAATGCTTGCGCAGGGTGTAGGCGTCCAGAAGGGCCTGGGTCGGGTGCTCGTGGGCGCCGTCGCCGGCGTTCACGATGCTGGCCTTCATGTGCCGCGTGAGCAGCGCGTGCGCGCCGGGCGCGCTATGGCGCATGACGATGAGGTCCGGGTGCATGGCCTCCAGGTTCATGGCCGTGTCCACGAGCGTCTCGCCCTTGCTGAGGCTGCTGCTGTCCGCGTCGAAGTTGACGATCTCGGCGGAGAGCCGCTTCTGGGCGATCTCGAAGCTGTTGCGGGTGCGGGTGCTGTTCTCGAAGAAGAGGTTCACGACGAGCTTCTTGCGCAGCGCCGGGACGATCTTGATGTCGGGCCGCTCGCAGATCTCCTCGAAGGCCGTCGCCTGGTCCAGCAGCGCCGTGATGTCGCGCGGAGCCAGGGGCTCGATGCCGAGCAGGTGCTTGTGGGGGAAGACGTAGCGTTCGGTGGTCATGTCAGCTCTTGCTCTCGAGGTAGACGCCGTCCTCGCCGTCGATCTCCTTGAGGCGGACGGAGACGCGCTGGCCGGGCTCCACGACCAGCGTGGCGCCGATGAAGTCGCCCTGGATGGGCAGCTCGCGGCCGCCGCGGTCCACCAGCGTGGCCAGCAGCACCTTGCGAGGGCGGCCGTGGTCCAGGAGCGCGTCCAGGGCGGAGCGGATGGTGCGCCCCGTGTAGAGCACGTCGTCCACGAGAAGGACCGTCTTCTCCTTGAGGCTGAAGGGGATCTCGGAGGGGCGCACGATGGGCGCGCCGGCCTTCTCCGTGAGGTCGTCCCGGTAGAGGGTGATGTCCAGGGCGCCCACCTGCGCGACGCGCATGGCCTCCTCCGCGAGGGCGAAGCCCAGCCGCTCCGCCAGGGGCAAGCCCCGGGTGCGGATGCCGAGGATCACGAAGGGCTCATCCTCGGCCACGCGGGCCGCGATCTCCCGCGCCATGCGGCGCAGGGCCGCGTCCATCTGGGTCGCGTCGAGCTGGCAGGAGCCGGCGCCGGCCATGGATTCCTCCCCGATTCCGCCTGGAACCTCGCCAGTCTAACAAGCTCAGGCCCTTTGGTGGACGCGGACTTCACGGCACAATGGGGGTTTCGCGCCGAGGCATCCATGGCCGCACCCCTGACCGAAGTCCGCTTCCTGAAAGACCATGTCGGCGAGACCGTCGCCCTCCGGGGCTGGGTGCGCAACGCGCGCACGAGCAAGACCCGCTTCATCGAGCTGCGGGACGGCTCCGGCTTCGTGCAGTGCGTCGTGGGCGCGGCCGACGCCGACGCCGGGAGTTACGAGGCCGCGGGCAAGCTGACCCAGGAGGCCGCCATCACGGTCGAAGGCCTGGTCCAGACCCATCCGAAGACCGGCGAGCCCGAGATCCTCGTCAAGCGCCTGGAGCTCATCGGCGGCAGCGAGGACTTTCCCATCACGCCCAAGGAGCACGGCACCGAGTTCCTCATGGAGAACCGCCACCTCTGGCTGCGCTCCAAGCGCCAGTGGGCCATCCTGCGCATCCGCCACACGCTCGTGAAGGGCATCCGCGACTTCTTCGACGGCGACGGCTTCACGCTGCTGGACGCGCCGATCCTCACGCCGTCGGCCTGCGAAGGCACGAGCAGCCTCTTCGAGACCGACTACTTCCATGAAGGCGCGGCGTACCTGAGCCAGAGCGGCCAGCTCTACCAGGAGCCGGGCATCGCGGCCTTTGGAAAGGTCTACTGCTTCGGCCCCACTTTCCGCGCTGAGAAGAGCAAGACCCGCCGCCACCTCACCGAGTTCTGGATGGTGGAGCCCGAGATGGCCTTCGCCAAGCTGGAGGATGTGATGGTCCTCGGCGAACGCATGGTGAAGTTCCTCCTCCAGCGCGTGCTGGAGGGCCGCCAGGAGGAGCTGAAGATCCTCGAGCGCGACACGGCGCCGCTGGAGGTCGCGCTGAAGGAGGGCTTCGCGCGCATGAGCTACACGGAGGCCGTCGAGAAGCTGAAGGGCCTGGGCTCGGACATCAACTGGGGCGAGGACTTCGGCAACGACGACGAGACCATCCTCATGAACGCCATGGACCGCCCGCTCTGGGTCCACCGCTTCCCGAAGGCCTTCAAGGCCTTCTACATGGAGCCCGATCCCCAGGACCCCAAGCTGGCTCTGGGCGCGGACCTGCTGGCCCCCGAAGGCTACGGCGAAGTCATCGGCGGCGGCGAGCGCGCCTCCAGCCTCGACTACCTGCTCCAGCAGATCGAGCACGAGGGCCTGAACCGCGCCGACTACGAATGGTACCTCGATGTCCGCAAGTACGGCTCGGTCCCCCACGCCGGCTTCGGCATGGGCCTCGAGCGCGCCGTCGCCTGGATCTGCAAGCTGCCCCATGTGCGCGAGACGATTCCCTACCCACGCATGATGGGCACGCTGCGGCCGTAGGAAACCGTCAATGAATTGTCTGGAGGTGCCCGTGAAGCGAATCGCTTTGATTTTATTTTGTTGCTCCATCGGGGTATTCGCTGGTGGCGCTACTGGCAAATCCCGCGAAGTCACCATTGCCGGGAAAACATATACCGTACCGATGGCTGGGGAGGATCCCCTCTTGGTGGTGACACCAGAGGTTCGGATGGAACGGTGCGAAATGCTCGTAGCAAAGGCCCTGTCCTCCCCCGGATTAGACGCGTTCTGGGGTTTCAATCTCCAAGTCCGCCTGAAAGGACGGTGCAGAGTCGAGATATTCAGTCCCGTGGAGCCCGGGCTCGTCACTCATTTCGAAGTGGAGGGACCGAAGTGGATAAAGCGGATGGAATTCCCCTATTCCGCCTGCCCAGAGCTTTACACGCCGATCATGGATGGAACGGAGGAGTCCTTCATGCCATTCACGGTTCGAGTCACGCCGTCAGCGGGGGGGCCAACAACGGAGTTGACTCAATGGGTAGGGTTGTCCCCGGAAAACAAGGGCTACATTCAAAAGAAGATGCACGACTTTTTGGGGTCGCGCGTCAATGCGACCACACATCCATAGCCGGGAATGGAAGCGCTGAAGTTCATGTCCAAATGCTGGGTCGTGCCCATTTGCTTCGCGGCCTCCGTCCTTTGCGCAGGCATCGGGTCCACCACCGTCCATTACAAAGACGGCAAGACCTACGCCGTCGAAACCCTGGCCGGCTGGCCGGTGGCCTACCACGACGATGACATCCAGTCCTTGAAGATCCGGCCCTTCATCAAGCGGCCCGCGGATGGGAAGCCACTGGAGCTCTGCTGGGCGGCGAAGGTCTATTGCCAGGGAGATGAAACGCTGTTCGTCGAGATCGAGCCGGATTCGTTTCCCAAGGACACCTTGAGAACGCTCATGTCCAGGTATGCGACCCACTTCTTCGGCCTCCAGTCCCAGGCTCCGGAGCTATGGACCTGGGTGGACGCAAAGGGAGACAGCTGGATCCCGTTCCGCATCAGCTACAGCCGTATCGACCCCAAAGCGAGGGCGGTGGTCATTCCAGCTGACTCCAAGGACAGGACGACCTTCGTCCAATGGGTCCGGCTCACGGAGTCGGACCGGGAGAGCCTTCTCTCTGAACTGAAAAGGCTGAATGAGCAGGACAAGGGAACGCTGATGCAGATCACGGATCTGCGCGGGGTCCCCCATGAGATCCGCGCCATCAAGGGGTACCCGGCGCCCTGGTGGACGCCCGAATTCTCGATCAAGAACCTGGCGCCTTCCGTGGCGAAGGGTACGGGCGGCCAGCCTGTCTTCGCATGGGCTTTGGACGCGTATTTCCCCGAGAAGAAGAGCGCCGACCTCACGATCTCGCTCACGGATTTCCCGGATCTGCCGCCTCAGAAGGCCCATCTGACCGATGTAAAGGCGTTCCGGTTCATCTCCGCGGACTCCGTCCATTTCCCCGATGTGTGGAAATGGGTCCAATCCTCGGGCGATACCTGGCTTCACTTCGCGATCAAAGTCGACGAGGGCCCGGACGGCATCCAGGAAGGGGAGCAGTGGGTGCTTATCGCCGAGAAAGACAAGAAGCGGATGAAGGAGATCCTCAAGGCCGAAGGCTACCGCTAAGGCATCAGGCCCCAGGAGGGCCCGTGCCTGCGCCGGTTCAGGGGGGAGGCTCTCAACTCCTCCCCCCTGGGGCCCGTCTTCACTTCGCTCCGGCGTTTTCGAGGCCCGGATTGAGGAGCCCCGGGCTGGTCGCGATGCCGGTCGAGGCGATCGTCGCGGGCTGGTCCACGAGATAGCCTTCGAGGCGGATGGTGGCGTAGGCGCCGTTGGTGGTCGGGTAGACGACATAGGGCATGCGGTCGGCGGTGAATACGAGCCCGGTGTTCCAGTGCTCGTGGGCGAAGGCGGTGGTCTGGCCTGAGGCGAAAGTGGCTTCGAAGGCGCCGAGCCGTCCGGCGGTGAAGGAGGGCGGCGTGGTGGGCAAGGGCGTGGTGCCGCCGCGCAGCTCCAGCACCTCCGATTGGATCGCGGTGGAGGTGGAACGGCTCACCTGCGCGTAGGCGTCCGTGATGACGAGGGCCCGGCCCGCCGGGATGGTGGAGGTGAAGTAGCCGTTGGTGCCGTAGAACCAGAAGCCGCGGTCGTACCCGGGAGCATCGCCGTAGTAGTAGAAGCCGACCAGCGTGACGGCGTCGTTGAGGGCGGGGCCTCCGGGAAGGCCGGGCTGCTGGGCCGACAGGGCCGCGGCGCCGAGCATCAGGGACAAGATGGTGGGTCGAAGCATGCATCCCTCCTTAAGGGTTGAGTGGAAATAGGAAAATAGATGCTATGCACGTAAAAATAAGCTGAAAAGAACATTTGATATTAAGATTTGTTAAGCCATGGTAAGTCCATGGCCCAAGGGCAGGTTGGAGCGAAGCGGGCCTGGCCTGGAGGCGAGACCGCCCCCTCAGAGCTGCATCACATATCCCGGCAGTTTCAGGAACGCTTCGCGCAGGGGCCTTTCCTGCTGGTCGTTCTGCAGCACCACCCAGAAGGTGAGGCTCAGGTAAGCGCCTTTGCAATTGGCGTGGTGCTGCTGGTCGCCCTCGGCCTGGGGGCCGAGATGCTCGAGGATGAGCGCGGCCACCATGTCGGCCTGCAGCTCGCCCATGCGGCCGATGACCTTGAGCGGCACCCGCGTGGGATACGAGATTTCGGCGCGGCCTTCGATGACTTCCATGGAGCCAGGATGGCAAACCCGGCGGCCTGCGACAATGTCTGCAAGGTGCCTTCATGAGCCAGCTGCCCAAGCCTCCGCAGACCTACCGCGACTTCATCACGCGCTTCCCCAAGCTGGGCGAGGCCTGGGACACGCTCGCCGAGGCGGGGCAGGAGGGTCCGCTGGACGCGAAGACGCAGCGGCTCCTCAAACTCGCCGTCGCCATCGGCGCCCAGAAAGAGGGACCCGTCCACGCCAGCGCGCGCAAAGCCCTCGCCGCGGGCATCACACGGGAGGAGATGGAGCAGGTCGTCGCGCTGGCGGCGGGCACCCTCGGCCTGCCCTCGACGGTCGCCGCGTGGTCCTGGATCCGCGAAACGGAATGACGCCCCGCTGCGGCCTCGTCCTGCTCACGGGCGGGCGCGGCGCGCGCCTGGGGGGACCGAAGCATGACCGTCCGCACCCGCTTGGCGGCAGCTGGGGCGGGCACCTCGTATCGGCGTTCCGGTCTGTCGTGCCGGATGGACCCGTGCAGCTCATCGGGGAGCCTTTGCCTGACTTCCCTGGCCTGCGGCGACTCGACGATCCCCGCGAAGGCCCCGCCGTCGCGCTGCGCGTCTGGGCGGCCTCGGATCCGCCGCCCGCGCGGCGCTGGTGGGTGCTGGCCTGCGATCAGGCGAGGTGGACGCGCGAGGCCTTCGCTGAGTGGCTCGCGGAGGCGGAAGCCGCCGACGGGCACGATGGAGCCTGGGCCATCGTGGTCCGTGAAGGCCACCGGCAGCCGCTCGGCGGTTTGCTCGCGTCCGCGCTTCTGCCCGCGCTCGCGCGCGCCGATGCGACGAGCCTGCGCGCGCTCATGGGCGCGCTGCCGCTGCGCGAACTGCCCGGCACAGCCTGGGCGGGCGAGGACATCGACACGCCCGGTGAGCTCGCGGCCTTCGAGCGGCAGATCTGCTGTTGCCATGTT
>DATJFC010000373.1:0-6293 GCA_035495995.1 Holophagaceae bacterium | reverse complement strand
CGGGCGGAACCGGAGGAGGGGGCGGGGGCGGAGGCAGGGGCGTGCGGCGATCCTTCATTCGGCGCTGCACGTCATCGAGCCGTTGCTTCAGCTCCTCGATCTGGGCCTTCAGCATCGCGGCTTCGGCTTCGGGACTGCCGGTCATGACGCGGAAGCGCTTGGTGCGGCGGCCGCCCTTGGCATCGTCCTCTTTCCACACGTAGGTGCGGTCGGCGGGTCCGCCGTCGACGTCGAAGTCCTCGTCCTTGGGCAGCTCGACGACACGGTCCTCCGTCACCTTGCCACCCTTTTTCACGACGATGTGCATCTTGCCGTCCTTCTCATCCGTCGTGACTTCGGGGATCTCGATGACCTTGTCCTCGACGACCTTGCCATCCTTCTTGACGACCAGGTGCTTGCGGCCCGGCCCTTCGTCGGTCATGGAGACCTCGGGCGGATCCGGCAGCTCCTCGTCGGACACGACCTTGCCCTGCTTGCGAATGATGATGTGCTGCTTGCCGTCTTTCGTCTCGGTGCGGACATCCGGGACCTCGACGCGCACCTGCTCCTCGATCTCCTTGCCCGCTTCGTCGGCTGCGTGTCCGGCCTCGTCAGCCTCCTGCTGGCCCTGGTCGAGCTCCATCTCCATCCGATCCGCGTCGCGGTCCTGGCGATCCTCCTCCATGCGCTGGCGCAGCTCCACCCGCTTGGCGGCGAAGCGCTCCCGGCGGTTGCGGGAAAGGCTCTCCTTCAGCCAGGCGCGGCCGGCGTCGTCCATGGGCGTCTGCACGCCGTTCACTTTGTAGATGGCGCCGTCCTTCGCGTTCACTTCATAGCTGCGGGTGAGGGCGCCGTGGGTCTCGGACAGCTTGAAGCGGCCGTCCTTGCCGACGGTGACGGGCTGCTTGGCCCCAGGATCGATCTTCACCTCGCCTTCGCGGGTGAGGGTCACCTGGCGGGGCTCCTTGCTCTCCTTCCCGGAAGCGGCCTTCGGCGCCGGCTGCTGGATGGCCGTTCCGGCGAGCAGACCCGCGGCGGCGAGGGCCAAGGCGGCGGATCGGAAGCGGGGGTTGGGGGCGAGCTGCGGCTGCAGCAGGCGGCGGATGCGGTTCATGAGGGATCCTCCATCGGCGCCGAGGCGGAGCTCGGCAGGGGCGTGGTCACGAAGGCCTTCGAGCGTGGCGAGCGCGCGGGCGTAGGCCGTGCGGTCGCCGCAGAGGGCCACGGCGGTGTCGTCGCAGCAGAGCTCGCGCTCGCCGCGCAGGCGGGAGGAGAGCCACCACACGGCAGGGTGGAAGAAGAGCAGGGTCTCCATCGCGGACTGGATGAGGTTCACGAGGAAGTCCATGCGGCGGATGTGGGCCATCTCGTGGGCCAGCACCGCCTCGATCTGGGCAGGGCTGAGGCCGGTGAAGGCGGCGGCGGGCACGAGGATCACGGGGCGGATCCAGCCCACGACCATGGGCGCCTCCACGCGGAAGGAGCGGAGCAGGCGCACGGCGCGGCGCAGCCCCATCTCCCGGGCGATGCGCGCCACCACGAGGTGCCATTCCGCGGGCGCGGGCTCCACGCCCGCCGATGTGAGCCGCTGCAGGTAGAGGAGGCCGCCGGCGAAACGCGCGGAAAGCAGCGCGACACCCGCGCACCAGACCCCGAGGATCGCGGGCAGGCTGGGGTCGAGCAGCTGCTTGAGACGCAAAGACCAGGACAGCGGCGAAGAGGCGGCCGGGGCCGCCACCGCCAGCGCGGGAGCCTCGGCGCCGGGCAGCAGGATGAAGAAGGTGATCGGGGGCGCGAGGGCCATCACGGCGAGGAAACCGAGCCCCACCGCGTAGCGCGCCTCGGGGCTCCGCCGCTGCAGGAGCGCCAATGTGCCCCAGGCCGAAAGTCCGATGAGGAGGCCCTCCCACAGGAAGTGGAGCAGCGTCCATGCCGCCGTCCGCGCGATCGGGTCCGACAGAAGATTCGCCAGCACGCTCATGGCTTCCCTCCGTGCTCATCCAGCAGGCGGCGGATGGCCTCCAGCTCCGCCTTCGAGGCCTTCTTCGACTGCAGCGCGCTCATGACGAGCTTCAGGGCCGAGCCCTGGAAGGCCTTGTCGAGCAGGTCCGTGACGAGGTGCTTCTGCGCCTGGGACTCGCCCAGCTGGGCCTGGTAGACATGGCCCCGGCCCTCCTCCACCCGGGAGACGAGGCCTTTCTCCGTCATGATCTGGAGCATCTTCAGAACCGTCGTGTAACCCGTCTCCCGTTCAGTGTTCAGCACCTCGTGGGCCTGCCGCACCGTGCAGGGCCCCAGGCGCCAGAGCACCCGCAGGATGGCCAGCTCGCCATCCGTGGGCTTGGGAAGGGGCTTGGGGGTCATGGCTTCTCCGAAGAGGTTCGTAGCACAAAAGTACGCGCCTGGTCGGAGATGTCAACGAAGAAGTTCGTAATTGGTTTAGGCTTTGGAATTTTTTCTCTCAACTCGTTTATTTGAAATCGCTGCGCGGATTGGTCACTCAAAAATCCCTTCGTTGAGCCATCCCGGGACTCCGCTGTCACGGGCGAGCGGGATCGTGCTTCCTCACCCCAACCCTCCTGGAGGAACCATGCGCACGCGCCTCTCCCTCTCTCTCCTGGCCCTGGGCCTCGCCGCGGCATCGCCCGCCGGCGCCCAGGAACGCCCCGAAGGCATCCGCCATGTCCTGCTGATCAGCGTGGACGGTCTCCACGCTTTGGATCTGGCGAATTTCGTGAAAGCCCATCCTCAATCCGCCATGGCCCGCCTCAGCGCCCACGGCGTGACCTACACGAACGCGAGCAGCTCCCGGCCCTCGGATTCCTTCCCCGGCCTTCTGGCCCTGGTGACGGGCGGGTCGCCCATCAGCCATGGCGTCTTCTACGACGTCTCCTACGCCCGCGATCTGCGCGCGCCCGGCTCCCATCCCGGGGATCCGGTCGGCACAGTCGTGGCCTTCGACGAGACGCTGGACTTCAATCTTGACGCGCTGGACGCCGGCGGCGGCATCAACCCCGCGAACCTGCCCATCGACCCGGCCACGAACCAGCCCGTGTGGCCCCATCAGTTCATGCGGGCCAACACGATCTTTGAAGTGGCCAAGCAGGCGGGTCTCCGCACCGCCTGGTCCGACAAGCATCCCGCCTACGAGCTCGTCCAGGGGCCTTCCGGCCATGGCGTGGACGATCTCTACACGCCCGAAATCAACGCCAACAGCACCACCGATTCCGTTGTCGCCACGGAGGCCTACGACGACTTGAAGGTGCAGGCCATCGTGAACGAGATCCGCGGCTTCGACCACACCGGTGCCACCCGCGTCGGCACGCCGGCCATCTTCGGCATGAACTTCCAGGCGGTCAGCGTCGGCCAGAAGCTCAGCGCCGACGGCTATGTGGATGGCGACGGCACGCCCAGCGCGGGCCTGGAGAGCGCCCTGGAGCACACCGACGCCTCCCTGGGCCAGATGATGGATGCCCTCGCGAACCGGGGCCTCGCCGAGAAGACGGTCATCATCCTCACCGCCAAGCACGGCCAGTCGCCCATCGACCCCGCCCAGGTCCGCAAGATCGACGACGCGCTCATCACCAGCACCGTGAACGGCGTCGCGCCGAACCTCCTCGCCGGCATGTCCGACGACGACGGCGCGCTCCTGTGGCTCTCGGATCCGTCCAAGACCGCCCAGGTGGTCGCGGCCCTGCGGGCCAACCGCGCCGCCCTCGCCATCGAGGAGATCTACGCCGGCGAGGCTCTCAAGCTGAGGTACAACGGCCCCGATCGCGATGCGCACACGCCCGACATCATGATCCAGCCTGAGCACGGCGTGATCTACAGCCTGAGCCACAAGAAGCAGGCGGAGCACGGAGGCTTCGGCGAGGACGACACCCATGTGGCCCTCCTCGTCTCCACCCCCTCCCTGCGCCCCCAGGCCGTGAAGAGCCCGGTGCAGACCATGCAAGTGGCCCCCACCATCCTGGAAACCCTGCACCTGGATCCCCGCGGCCTCGACGCCGTGCGCAAGGAGCACACCCAGGCGCTGCCCGGCCTCCGCGGCAGCCGCTCCGACGATTGAGCGCGGTGAATGCCGGCACGGGCGGGGCTTCGGCTCCGCCCGTGCCCTTTTTCAAACCCTGCGCGACACTGGAAGGATGCCGCACACGATGGACCGCTTCTTCGCGCCGCCCGACGGCAGGCTCTTCGCCTGCTTCCCGGGCGCCGAGGAGCGGCCCGGCCAGCGGCACATGGCGGAGGCCGTGGCGGAGGCCATCGCTGAAGGCAAGGCTCAGGCGCAAGCCTGGCGGGAAGCCGGTGGAGAATCGGACACGAAGCCTCCGGCGGTGATCCAGGCCATCGAGGCCGGCACGGGCACGGGCAAGAGCTTGGGATACCTCATCCCGGCCCTCGCCTCAGCCCGCGCGCCGGTGATCGTCGCCACGCGCACGAAGAACCTGCAGCGGCAGCTGCTGGAGGAGGACCTGCCGCGCGCCATCGGCATCCTAGGCCGCCCCGTGAAAGCCGTGCTCGCCAAGGGGCGCTCGAATTACCTCTGCCTGGCCGCGTGGGAGCAGGCCCAGGCGCATCCGCCTTCGGAAGTGTCGAAAGGCGATTACGGCATGTGGATGGCGCTGCCCCAGTGGGCCGAGCGCACCACCACCGGCGATCGCGAGGAATTGGGCCCGTTCGGCGAAGGCGAGTCGCCCCTCTGGGACAAGCTCAACGCGCGCGCGGAGCGCTGCACCGGGCGCCAGTGCCCGCGCTACGCCGATTGCCACCTCGTGAAGCTGCGCCAGGAAGTAGCCGAGGCCGACCTCGTCATCGTCAACCACGCGCTGCTGCTGGCGGATCGCAAGCTGCGCGAATCCGCCTTCGGGCAGGTGCTGCCGGACGCGCCGGTGCTCATCCTGGACGAGGCCCACGACCTCGAGGAGCAGCTCACGGAGGGCTTCGCGGAGACCTGGTCCAGCCGAGCCATGCGCCTGCTCTTCTCGGATCTGGAAGCCTCGCTCGGCGCTGAGGAGGGCGGCGAGCTGGAAGCGCGGCTGCCCGTCTGGGAAGAGGCCTGGGACTCTCTGGTGGCGCGGCTCCCCCTGGACACGGGCACCTATCCGCTGGACCCCGCCAAGCTGCCCCTGGCCGAGCTGGCGGATGCCGTCGGCGCGTGGGTGGAGGCGGGCGGCGGCGTGCTGGGCGCCCTGAAGGGCCTCGCCTCCAAGTCGGAGGAAGGCGACCTCAGCTGGGCGAAGCTCGCGGAACGCTGCGGCCAGGCCTTTTCGCGCATGGAGCAGATCTTCGCGCAGCCCGAGGGCTGGGTGAGCACGATCACCCGCGAGAGCATGCAGGTGATCCATTTCAAATCGAACCCCATCGACGTGCGGGCCTTCTTCCACCAGCACCTGCGCATGGGCTTCGAAAGCCTCGTGATGACGAGCGCCACGCTGCGCGATGGCCGGGGCTTCAACGGGCTCGGCCTGCGGCTGGGGTTGTCCCATGAGGAAGTGGACCGAGGCCTGGCCGTGGACAGCCCCTTCGACTTCGAGTCCCAGGCCATGCTCTTCGTCCCGCCGGGTCTGCCGGAGCGCCGCGCGGGCAGCGCCAACAATGGCGGCGTGGGCGACCCAGCCTGGGTCGAAGCCAGCCTGGACGCCATCGCGCGCCTCATCGCGGCGTCGCGGGGCAGGGCGCTCGTCCTCTTCACGAGCCGCAAGATGCTCAGCGCCTTCCGGCCTCGCCTGGAATCGGCGCTGCCCCAGATCACCTTCTTCGTGCAGGGCGAGCAGCTCACCCGCAACCAATTGCTCACGCGCTTCCGCGGCACGCCGGACGCGGCGCTCCTGGGCCTCGCCAGCTTCTGGCAGGGGGTGGACCTGCCCGGTGACGCCCTGCGGCTCGTGGTGGTCACGGCGCTGCCCTTCGCCCCGCCGGATGATCCCGTCCTGGCCGCCCGCATCCGCGAAGCGGACGCGAAGCAGGAGGGTCTCGGCTTCCGCGGCATCCAGCTCCCCCAGATGACGCTGAAGCTGAAGCAGGGTCTCGGCCGCCTCATCCGCACCCGCAGCGACCAGGGCGTCGTGGCCCTGCTGGACCCGCGCATCCTCCTCCCCAAGGAAGATCCCAACGGCAAGCGCTACGCCGCCCAGGTCCGCGCCAGTCTGCCGCCCTTTCCATTGGTGCGGGACTGGGAGCGGGTGGAGGCCTTTCTGAAGGACCTGTAGAATTTCTTATATCAAACCTAGCTCTCATTTGGAGGCATGCGTGGACAAGCAGGAAATCGTGAACCGGGTTGAATCTCTCGCATCGTATTGGGTAAGTACAGGACA
>DATJFC010000372.1:0-8030 GCA_035495995.1 Holophagaceae bacterium | reverse complement strand
AGGGCGCGGCCTGTCCGAGGACGAGCCCTGCCTCGGGCTGGACGAGGGTCCGGTCGAAGGCCCGGAGCACCTGCATGGCGAGCGCGGTGGAGTCCTTCCATGCGCTGCCGTGCAGCGCCTCGGCCTGGGCCGGCGAGAGCGGCGCATGGACGAGGCGCAGAAGCCCCTCCAATCCCAGGCGCGGGTTCTGGACCAGGCTGCGCACCACGCCCTGATCCGGCGATCTCCAAGCCAGGCGCCAGAGGGGCTGCGGCGCGAGCAGCGCGAGAGAGCGCCGCTCGCCCAGGGAATAGCCCGGCCAGCCCTGCACCAGCCGCTCCACCGCTTGGGCTCGCGCCTGGGGGTGGGCGGAGGCGTCGTTGGGGATGGCGACGAGGGCGCGCCAGGGCAGGCGCCCGAGGAGTCGGGCCCGGAGATGGGCCGCGGCTTTCGGGTGCTGGGCGATCCAGCGCAACAGGAGCGGCCGGCGGCGCAGATCCTCCAGGTCCGCCGCGGCTTCGAGCCAGCCCCGCGGCGGGTCGGGGCGGCGCAGCAGGCGGAGGAAGCGCGCCCAAGGCAGTTCCGGCGGAAGCCCCCAGGGAGGCTCGAAGGCGGGAGCGGGGCGCCGGATCTCCATCAAGGGTTCCATCTTCGGCGACACTGGACGGATGGCGGAATCCTTTTCCATCCTGGGCAGGGGCCGCGCGGGCCGCGCGCTGGCGGAAGCCTGGACCGGCGTTGCCGCGCTGCTGCCCCATGACGCCGAGCCGGCGGGCCTCGTGCTGCTCGCCGTGCCGGATGACGCCATCGCCGCCTTGGCCGCGAAGTTCCAGGGCCGCTGCGCCCACCTTTCCGGAAGCCTGCACATCGAAGGCGTGCCCAGCCTCCACCCGCTGACGAGCTTCGATGGCCGCGCCGCGGACTGGAGAGGCACGCCGCTGGCCGTGACGGGCGAGGCTCCGGCCAGGCTGGTGCAGGCCTTCCGCGGCCTCGGGTTCGAGCCCTTCGACCTGCCCGCGGATCTGAAGCCGCTCTACCACGCCTGCGCGGTGCTCAGCTCCAGCCACGCGGCCGCGCTCTGGCTGGGCGCGGCGGGGATGCTGGCGGAGCGCGGCGTGGCCGTTCCGGGCCGCGGTTTCCTGCCTTTGGCGGAAGCCACGCTGCGCAACATCGAGTCGCACGGCGAGCGGGGCCGCACGGGGCCCTTCGTGCGCGGGGACGCGGGCACCATCGCGCGCGACGCTGCGGCGCTGCCTGGCGAATGGCGCGAGGTCTTCCTGAGGCTGGGGCGGCTGTGAGCTTCCGTCCGCCGCTGCCGCTGCGAGCGGAGACGCCGGCCGCCTGGGCTGAGGCGGCCCTGGCCGACCCCGAAGGGCTGCTTTCGGACCACGCCCACTGCGAGAAGAAGGCCGCCCTGGCGGCCCTCAGCCTCCTCCACGCGTTTCCCGGCGAACCCCGGCCCGCCCTGCTGCTGGCGAAGCTCGCCGAGGAGGAGCTGAACCACTTCCGCCGCGTGCTGGAGGCGCTCCAGCGCTTCGGCTGGGGCCTCCGCCCCGACGGCGGCAACCGCTACGCCCAGGCTCTCCTCGCCCTCGCGGAGGCGGACCGCAAAGGGCGGAAGGGGCGGGAGCCTCTCCTCGACCGCCTGCTCATCGCGTCCCTCATCGAGGCCCGCAGCTGCGAACGCCTGCACCTGCTGGAGCGGGCCGCGGGCGCGCACGCGGAACTGGGACGCGCGGAGTGGCTCGCCTTCCTCTTCGAGCTGGAGCGCTGCGAGGCGGGCCATGCGCTGGCCTACCTGTCGCTGGCGGAGGACCGTTTCGGGCCCGGGGCCAAGGGGCGCCTGGACTGGTGGCTGGACCGCGAAGCGGAAGTGGTGGCCGATCTGCCCTGGAGGGCGGCCGTCCACTGATAGACTTCCTTTTTCCCAAAGCCGCCATGAACCACACGCCCCACGACATGACCCCGGTCTTCAGCCCCGAGACGCTCGGGTTCCCGGAGGGCCTGGACTTCCGCCAGGGCCTCGAGCGGCTGTCGGAGCGCGGCGAGATCAAGGCGAAGCTCCTGCTGGTGGCCCTCAGCCATTTCGCCAAGCGCGGCTACGACGGCGTCCAGGTGCGCGAGGTGGCCGAAGAAGCGGGCGTCTCCAAGCCGACGCTCTACTACCACTTCATCAGCAAGGAAGGCCTGTTCCGCCAGCTCTGCCTCGTGTCGATGGCGGCCACGGCCCACCGCGTCCAGTCGATCGTCAAGCCGCTCCTGGAACTGGACCTCAAGAGCGCCGCCACCCGGCACGAAGCGAGCCGCCGGCTGGGCCGCGACTACCTGCGCGCGCTGCAGGAATTCCCGGAGTTCACGGGCTTCATCCTGCGCTCCATCGCCGTGCCGAGCCCCGACTCCGGCTTCCGCGACCTCATGCCCCTCGTGGAGAAGGGCCTCAGCCCCATCGGCCTCTTCATCCACACGGCTTTTGGATGCGATTTCGACCAGGCCCGCAAGGAGATGCTGCTCTACACCGGCGTCTTCAACGCCCTCGTCGAGGAGAAGCTGCGCCACCCCGACTACGACGCGGGCGACGCGGAGGCGGACTGGGCCACGCGGCGCTGGCTGCGCGGCATGGAAGCCTGAGACCGCCCGCATGAAGGCGCTTCTCTGCTCGCTGCTCATCGCCTGCGCCGGAGGGATCATGGCCGCCGCTGAACCGCCCATCCAAGCCACCGTCCGTCCGCTGGACCTCGCCCAGCACCAGATCGAGGTGACGCTCCGCTTGCCGGACGGCGCCACGAAGAAGGGCGCCGTGCTGGCGATGCCAGCCTGGACGCCGGGCTCCTACCTCGTGCGCGACTACGCCCGTTTCGTGGACCGCATCCAGGCCATCGACGGCCAGGGCCGCGCGCTGCCTCTGCAGAAGCTCGACAAGCAGCGCTGGCAGGTGCCCGCCGCCGCGGGCGTGACGGTGAGCTACCGGGTCTACGGCAACGATCTCTCCGTGCGCACCAACCACATCGACGGCGCGCACGCGCACCTGGTGGGCGCGAGCACCTTCCTCTACCTGGAGAAGGATCTGGCGCGGCCCTACGAGATCCGCTTCGAAGGCCTCCCGTCCGGGTGGAAGATCGCCACAGCCATGCCTGTGAAGGATGGCGCCTACGCGGCCCAGGACTACGACACCCTCGTCGATTCGCCCGTGGAGCTGGGCACCTTCCACCTGCACCGCTTCCACGCGCTGAACGCCGACTTCGAGCTGGCCATCACCGGCGCCCACAACGGCGACGAGGCCCGCATGGCGGCGGACGCGGAGAAGGTGGTCACGGCGGCGGGCGCCATCTTCGGCGGCTTCCCCTTCGACCGCTATGTGTTCCTCCTCACCTTCAGCCCCCGCAGCGGCGGGGGCCTGGAGCACAAGGCCAGCACTTCGCTCCTCTGCGACCCCTTCATCTTCGACAAGCCTGAAGGCTACTGGCGGCTCGACGCGCTCATCGCCCACGAGTTCTTCCACGCCTGGAACGTGAAGCGGCTCCACGATCCCGCGCTCGGCCCCTTCGACTACGCGCAGGAGAACTACACGAAACTGCTCTGGTTCCATGAGGGCGTCACCAGCTACATGGAATCGGTCATCGTCCTGCGCGCGGGCGTGGTGCCCTGGAGTTCCGTGGCCAAGGGCGCCGGCCAGGGCTGGACCCAGCTTTCCCAGACGCCGGGCCGCCTGGAGCAGAGCCTCGAGGAATCCAGCTTCGACGCCTGGATCCGCGGCTACAAGCCCACCGAGTTCTCCGCCAACAGCGGCATCGACTACTACGGCAAGGGCCAGCTCGTGGGCCTGCTCATGGAAGCCGAGCTCCGCCAGGCGACGGGAGGCAAGGCCGGCATGCCCGAGCTCTTCGCCCGGCTCTGGAAAGAGCGCGGCGAGAAGGGCGTCACGGACGCCGACATCCGCAAAGCCTTCAAGGCCATCTCCGGCGAGGATCCGGAGCCGTTCTGGGACGCCTATGTGCGGGGCCGCAAGGAGCTCGACGGCGCGGCGCTCGAGCGGGCCTTCGGCCTGAAGCTCGAAGGCAAGGCGCCTTGGGAGCTGCTCGGTCCCGACGACCAGAAAGACGCGGAGGCGGTGCGCCGCGCGAAGGCCTGGACGGGGCTCGTCTTCGGCAACGGCCCCGCGCCGAACTCAGCAGCGGTCATCCAGAATGTGATCCCGGGCAGCCCCGCGGACCTGGCGGGCCTCGCGAACCCCATGGAGGTCCTCTCGGTGGACGGCTGGCGCACGGCGACGGGCGCCGAAGCCGCCGCGCGTTTCTCCGACGCAGGCCCTGGCGGCGAAGTGGAGGTGATGGCCGTGAACCGCGGCCGCGTGTTCACGACGAAGCTCACCGTGGGCGAGAACCCCGCGCGGACTTTCACCTTGAGCGCCAGCCCCGCGGCCACCGACGCGCAGAAGGCCGCCTTCGAGGCGTGGACGGGCCAGCCTTTCCCGGCTCCGGAGAAGCGCAAAGGCGTGAAGGCGCCGTGAGGATCGCGGCCGTCATCGCCGCGCACGACGAAGCGGACCATGTGGGCGGTGTCGTCGGGGGCCTGCGCCCCTTCGGCATCTACCGGACGCTGGTGGTGGACGACGGCTCCTGCGACGGCACCGGCGAAGCGGCCAGGGCCGCGGGCGCGGAAGTGCTGAGGCTGGAGCCGGGGCAGGGCGGCGGCAAGGGGCAGGCCCTGCGCGCGGGCATCGCCCGCCTGGCGGAGGACGACTACGACTACTGCCTCTTCATCGACGGCGACGGCCAGCACGACCCGGCGGACTTCGCGGCCTTCCTCCGCCATCTCGCCGAGCACCCGGAGACCGACTTCCTCATCGGAAGCCGCCTGCTGGACAGCCACCGCATCCCACCCAAGCGCTGGCGCACCAACGCGCTGGGCAGCTGGACGCTGGGGCGCATCGCGGGCGTGAGGTGGGAGGACAGCCAGAGCGGCTTCCGCCTCGTCCGGAAGAAGGTGCTCGAACGCCTCGACCTCCGGGCCGCGGGCTTCGCCATCGAGATGGAGATGGCCATGAAGGCCGCCGATTGGAGGCTCCGCTGGGCCCACATCCCCATCCGCGCCATCTACCACCCGGGCCCGCCGAGGAGCCATTTCAGAGGGGTGCTGGATACTTGGCTGATCGCATGGTTCTCGCTCCAGTGCTGAGGCCTGGAGCCCGAAGCCTGAAGCCCGTAGCCTGAAGCCATGAATCCGCTCGACTGGGATCTCGGCAACATCCCGCCCGGCATCGCCTGGGGCGGCATCGATGAAGCCGGGCGGGGCGCCTGGGCCGGGCCCGTGGTGGCGGCCTGCGCGGTGCTGGACCCGGATTCGGCCCGGCGCTGGGGGCATGTGCTGCGCGAGGTGAGGGACAGCAAGCAGCTCTCGCCGGAGGCGCGGGAGGCGCTGGCCGTCGAGCTGAAATCCGCGCTGCCGGCCTACGGCATCGCCGAGATGGACGCCTTCGCCATCGACCGGGAGAACATCCTCCAGGCCACGCTCCACGCCATGCGCAAGGCCGTCGAGAAGTGCGGAGTCCGGCCGCGCATCCTCTTCGTGGATGGCAACCAGGCGCCGGGCACCGGCATTCCCGAGCGGCTCATCGTGGATGGCGACACCCTCAGCTGCGCCGTGGGCGCGGCCAGCGTGCTGGCGAAGACGCACCGCGACGCGCTCATGCGGACCTGGGACGAGCGCATCCCCGGCTATGGGTTCGCGCGGCACAAGGGCTACGGGACGCCGGAGCACAGGGATCGCCTGGGCGAGCTGGGCGCCAGCGGAATCCACCGCCTCAGCTACGCGCCGGTGGCCCAGCTGCAGCAGCCTGACGAGGAGGTGCGGGCGATCCTTCTCCACACCGTCGAGGAGCCCCGCACGGTGGCCGAGCTGCAGGCCTGGATCGAGAGCGATCTCCGCCCCAACTACGGCAAGCTCAAGCTCGGGGGGGTGGAGACGCTGCGCCGCCGGTACGCGGACCGGCTGGCGAAGCTCGTCTCGAAGGAAGAAGGGCTCGCGTGAAGACGGTGGCCGTGGCCATCGCGCTGCTGAGCCGGGACGGGCGGTGGTTCCTCCAGCGCCGCGACCCCGCCGCGGGCCACCTCGCCGGCGCGTGGGAGTTCCCCGGCGGCAAGATCGAGCCCGGGGAATCTCCCGAAGCGGCCCTGATGCGGGAGCTGCGGGAGGAGCTGGCGTGGGCCCCCGCGGGCCTGCGCGCGCTGGAGCCCCTCACGCACGCCTATCCTGACCGGACCGTGATCCTGCATCCCTTCGTGGCGGCGGGGCCTGACCTGCCGCGCGCCGCGCTGGCCTGGGGCTGGTTCACGGCTGCCGAAGCCGCGCGGCTGAAGGTGCCGGAGGCCAACGCGCCGCTGCTGGAATGGCTGGGGCGCCTCCCGTGAAGAGATCCGCCGCGGCGCTGGCCCGCGCGGCCGCGACGCTCCTGGGCGTGTGGCTGGTGGTGCAGCTGCTGCCCCGCTGGCTGCCGGAGGATCCCGCGCGCATCGCGGCGGGGGAATGGGCCACGGAGGCCGACGTGGCGGCGCTCCGCCACGCGATGGCCCTGGACCGCTCCTGGTATTCCGCCTTGGCCGCCTCGGCCCGGGGATGGCTCCACGCGGATCCCGGCCTGAGCCTGCGCTACCACCGTCCCGTCAGCGCGGTCCTGCGCGGAGGGTTCCCCGTGAGCCTGCGTCTGGCGCTGCTCGCGCTGCTCGTTTCAGCGCTGCTGGGCTGGGCGCTCGCGCTCTGGCGCGGGCGGGCGGCGCGGCTCGCGGAGGCCGCCGCCATCGCGAGCCCGGTCTATGTGCTGGGACCGCTCCTGCTCTGGGCCGTGGCGCAGCACGCGAGCTGGATCCCCGTTTCGGGAACCGAGGGCTGGGCCGCGTGGATCCTGCCTACTCTGAGCCTCGCGGTGCCGCTGGCGGGCCACCAGGCGCGCGTCCTGCGCCCGCTGATGGCCGCGCACCGCGGAGCGGCGGGCATCCGCTGGTGGGAGGCCCTCGCCGTTCCGCGGAGGCGGCGCTGGCTCCGGTGGGCGCTGCCCTCCGCGGCGGGCCCCTGGCTGACGGTGCTGGGCCTCCAGCTGGGCGCGCTCCTCGGCGGCGCGGTGCTGGCTGAGAGCATCTTCGGCCTTCCGGGCTTGGGCTCCCTGCTCGTGGGCGCGCTCAGCGCCCGGGACCTTCCGCTGGTCCAGGCCACCGTGCTGCTCGGCGCGGCGCTCTACATCGCCACGCAGCTCCTGGTGGAATGGACCCAGGGCCTCCTCGATCCGAGGCTGCGATGAGGGCCGGGCTCCGGACGGGCTTCCTCGCGCTGCTGATGCTCGGGTGGCTCTTCGGCGGCGACGGCGCGGTGGACCTGGCCCATCGCCTCCAGGGGCCCAGCGCGCGGCATCTCTTCGGCACGGACGAGGTGGGCCGCGACTTGCTCGCGCGGTGGTGGCTCGGGGGGGCGCGGTCGTTGACGCTGGGGTGCGCGCTCACCGCCCTCCACCTCCTCCTGGGCATCGGCATGGCCATGGCGGCGCAGGCCTCCGCCCTGTCGCGGCGCGCGATCCTCGGGATTTCGGACCTCGTCGCGAGCGTGCCCGCGACCTTGCTGGCCCTGCTGCTCATCGCCTTCCTGCGCCCCGGCTATGGCGCGCTCGTGCTGGCCCTCGCGGTGGGCGGCTGGATCGCCTACGCGCGGCTCGCGCTCGTGCAGATGGACGCGCTGCGTGGCGACCCGAGCCTGCTGCAGGCGCGGCTCGCGGGGGCGGGCCCGTGGCGGCGGTTCCGCGCCCACCTCCTGCCGCGCGCGGCGCCGGTGCTGCTCGCGCAGGCCTCCGCGGGCGTGGGCGCGGTGGCGCTCGTGGAGGGCGGCCTCAGCTTCCTCGGCGTGGGCCTGCCTCCGGACCTTGCGAGCTGGGGCCAGATGCTCGCCACCGCCCGCGCCTACTTCCTCGTGAGCCCCTGGCCACTCATCTGGCCCGCGCTGGGGCTGGTCGGCCTGCTCTGCGCCGCGGGATCGAACCTCGGCCCGGACGATCGCATCCATGATGTCGG